>CALWNA010000256.1 GCA_944382505.1 uncultured Lachnospiraceae bacterium | reverse complement strand
ATAAATCTTATATTCTATCAGTTTCTCTACAAGTTCTGCCCTCGGATCAATTTCTTCTCCGTTCTCATCTACTTCTTTCGGCAACAGCATTCTGCTTTTAATATCAATCAGCGTGGCAGCCATCACCAGAAATTCACTGGCAAGATCCAAATCGTCCTTTGGCATCTGATTGACATATTCCAGATATTGTTCTGTAATCTCCACAATCGGTATGTCATAAATATCTACTTTATTTTTTTTTATTAATTGCAGCAGCAAGTCTAAAGGTCCCTCCAAGACCTGTAATTTAAATTCTAATTCCATTTTTATCTCTTTTCCGTTCATTTAATTTAAGATTTTACATAAAAAACACTTTTTTTTCAATAGCTTTAACTTATTTGAAGCATAAGACCGATTAATTTTTTAAACAAAAATCCATAATCAGCCTTATCGACGCTCTCCAACGCAACAATATCGGCCTCTCCGATTTTATTTCCATTTAATTCATATTCCACAAGTCCCACAATATCGCCTTTTTTGACCGGTGCAATAATATTCTTTTTCAGGCTGACCTTTGCTTTGACCTGACTTAAATCATTTCCTTCTGTGTCAACATAAGAAAAACCTTCACTGGTAACTTTTACAGTATCCTTTTTCCCATTAACGACATTTCTGTCCTGGCTGTAATCATTTTCATCCTGATATACTTTGCAGTTAGAGAAACCATAATTGATTAATTTTTCTGCTTCTGTAAACCGCACTTTATAGTCCGGCGCTGCCATTACAACAGCAATCAATTGTACACCATCCTTCTCCGCTACAGTTGAGACACAGTATTTCGCCTTGGAAGTGCTTCCTGTTTTTAATCCTTTCACATACTGATTTGTCTTTAACAGCTTATTTGTGTTGGATAAAATAAATTCACTTTCCCCTTTTTGTGTCTTGTGAATAATGGTTTCCATCCATATTGTCGTGTAATCAAATACTTCCGGATATTTTGTAATCAGTTCCCGGGACATAATCGCCACATCCTTCGCACTTGTATAATGGTCATCAGAATCTGTCAATCCACAGCAATCCACAAAATGCGTATCATTCATATTTAATTTTGCTGCTCTCTCATTCATCATATTAACAAACTGTTCTTCAGAGCCTGCAATCATTTCTGCCATTGTGACGGACGCATCGTTACCGGAAGCAATGATAATACACTTAAGGAGTGTTTCTACTGTCTGCTGTTCCCCTTCTTCCAGATAAACCTGTGAACCTCCCATACTTTTTGCATAGGCACTTGTTGTCGCCATGTCCGTCAGTTTTATTTTCCCACTATGTATGGCGTCAAAAATCAATATAACCGTCATGATTTTTGTTATACTCGCCGGGCTCAACCGCTCATTTTCATTGGCAGAGCAGATGATTGTTCCTGAAGATGCCTCCATTAACACTATGGAACGGGCATTATATTCCATTGCGGACTCCTCTTCTGCGTATACCGTTGTTGTTTCTTCCTGCTGTGCATATACGGGAATCGAAAACAACATGGAAAGAATTAATAAACAACATAATATTTTTTTCATAAAAAACTCCATTACGCCTTTTATATATTGTAATGGAGTTTCAATTATAATATGCAATTTTAATTCGTTATTTTTTTGCTTTTAGACTTTTTCTGCTTGCTTTTAGACGGTGCGGCATCTTCCTGCTTATATTCAAATTCTTCCGTCTGTGAAATAACCTGATCTTCATTTTCCTGATACACAGATATTTTATCTCCGTCCTTCAATTCAGGATAAATAATCATAAGCGTATTGGGATCAACATAAACTGTTTCCACATTTTCTTCATTAATGTATACATTACTGTAATTTGTAAAGTTTTTCCCATATACATAGACTGTTCCCAAATCATCATTCAGTGGAGAAACTGAGCTTACTTTTATATCATAAAGTCCAAAACGCAAATCTGTTGCAACATACGGATTTTCGCCATTATATGCCAGATAATCACCATATAACTGGTCATATTCAAGATTTTGCAGACCCTCCTGATATTCACTCGGGTCATCATCTTTGTGTTGCTGTGTATAATTGTTTATCGCACCTGCAGTCATATTTAATTCTTTCAGAATTTTTGATTCCAGTTGATATGCCTCAATATTCTCGCTTTCATAATTGGTTTCAAAATTTGACCAGATAAAATACTGTGTCTGATAGACGTCTCCATTCACAAGATCCTCTGAAGTAATTCCAAGACTCGGAAGGTGGTCGCCATACATCACAAGAATCGTATCTTCTCCAAACGTTTCCAGGGCTTTTACCAATTCTCCCACAAACTGATCCATTTCGTTTATCTGCCATGCATAATATTGATACTGATTTGTCAAATTCTCATCATCAAGTCCTTCTACTTTTATCGGATAGTCATAATCACCGTCTGTCGGATAGCTTCCATGTCCCTGAACGGAAATTGTATATATAAAATCCTGATTTTTTGTTGACTGCAATGTATCAATAATATTATCTGTCAACGGCGCATCTTTTGCCCATCCCATCGGCGTAAACGCTTCAATATTCATATACTCAATACTTGTAAAGGTGTCATAACCTAAATTTGCAAATACCACATTTCTTCCATAGAATGACGCCGTGTTATTGTGTATTGCGTGACAACTGTATCCATATTCTTTCAGATTATAACAAATACTTTCACATGTTGTATTCTTTAAAACAGTCTTAAAAGGATATTCTCCGGGACCAAATCCATCCATGTTCATTCCGGTCATCACTTCAAATTCAGTATTAATCGTTCCTGCTCCCACAACAGGGACACTAAAATATCCGCTTGGACATTCCTCCATCAGTTTTTTAAAATTTGGTATAGGATTTTCGGAAAGTTTAATGTTTTTCATGTTATTTAAATCAAAAAAGGACTCCAGCTGGACAAAAATAATATTTGGTGTTGATTTTACTGCTTTTTCATTATTGTCCTCTGTTGTAATTTCCTTTATCTTTTCGTCAGAATAGCTCTCAGGTTTAGCAACTCCTGTATTGAGAACACTGTTTGTAAAGCAATATACAAAGCCATATTCATAATAGCAATCC
>CALWNA010000255.1 GCA_944382505.1 uncultured Lachnospiraceae bacterium | reverse complement strand
CGGATAGCCTTCTATCACGAAATGCTGTATCCCCCCGGCGCCGCCCTTTACTGAGTCCTTCACGGAATATCCTCTCTCTTCCATTTTTTTTATTTGCTCTTCTAAGTTTTCTATGCGAGCCCGAATATCCTTTACCTCTTCTTTGACATCACAGTATTGTATAAGCGCTTCCTTTATGCCTGCTGCCATATTTTAATTTCCTCCCATATTGCCATATCAAATTCTTTATGCTACAATACATTTGTTCGATATGTATGGGAGAAGGAAGCCTGTCTGATTGGGATTTGCAGGCTTCCTTTTTGTTGCACCGGTGCAACTTTACTTTTTCTTTGGCTGATAAAACTTGCAATTTTCTTCTTCGCAGAATAATTCTGTCAATGCAATGCACTTCTCACCTTTATATGTAGTTTTGTATGCAAAACAATCTTTTTTAACGCCTGTACCCTTTTTATTTTCTTTAATTTCTATCATTTAACCTAACTCCTATCTAATTTTTTCCGCTTCTTAACATGCAAAATAACAATTCTGTTATTGACCTTTTTCTTAATCCCGGTCTGCATTGTTGTATGACGCGCAACTCCCACCTTTCGCCCTCTTTAATATCCGTCGGATTTTCAAATTCATCTGATATATCTGACATGAATGGAATAGCAACTATTATTCCAAAGTATACCGACGAATGCGGGTAAGTTTCGAGCAAATAATTTGTAAATGTTCCGTCTCTTAAGTCCGGCAATAAGTCTTTATAGCACTGCATTGTTGTAACTATGTAGTTCTTCTCTCCGAAAAAATTTAACCCGTTTCCACTGTAAACATCTTCTTTGCAGCTTTTAATTTCGTAACAAACAAAATGTCCTTTTTCTATGTCAGATATGGAGCATTGACTAGGCGGAACAAATTGCATAAAATCAATTCGTTTTGCATCTCTTGTTCCATAGTCGATACTGACTTCTCTTGCCCAATACTTCCCCATTCCGTTAAATTTTTCTCTTATAAGTAATTTACTTAGAAATTCTGTTGTTTCCTGTCTGTTCACCTGCGCCACCTGCCTTTATGATTTCAATTGCCTTTTTTGTAAGCATCAACCTTTGCCTCTGCCAACTCCATGAAATGTTGTTTGCCTTGTTCATCATACTCTGATACTAACTCCATGTTATATCTTTTGAGAAACTTTAATTCCTCAAGAACTTTTTTCATATCACAGGCAGTTGGCTGCGCGTCTATTATTTTACAAAATGCCATTCCCGCAGATGCCATATTAATCTCGGTGGCTGCTGCCGTTATCTGTGTTTTAAAATAATCTGCGTCAATTAATCTCATTTTCGCCCTCGCTTCCCTTTAATAGTCATGTGCTTTCTGTTCTTTCGGCTGTATACTGTCTGCCATGTTCTGAAAAACTGTACCCGCCGCGTGGAAGGCACTGCTCATTGCAAACATGATACTTGCAACAGCGTCTTTTAAGTTATTTACTACCCTGCTAAAATCTGTGTATGTAATCGTGTCTACCAGATGCTTATACGTACGTTTTGCAATCTTTCGCTGCTTTCTTTTGTCTATGCTCGCTGGCGGATTTACTCCGTAGCGTTTTTTATAGTTCTTTTTTCCATTGTCTGTACTTCATGCACTCTCCTCGTTTCCTGTTTAATCTCAATACTCCTGCTGCCGTCTTGATGCAAACTTCCTTCTGCGCACTTCGTCAACTCAACTTTTTTCACAAGTTCAAATAATCTTGACAGCTCATCATAAAATCCGTCGAAATAATGCGTATTATTAAATCTTGAAACCTTGCAAGGTTGAAAATGCCCGTTATCATAAGCATTTGCCTGCGCAATGAATTTCGCTAAATCATATATGCTACTTACTTGGTGGTCTGATAATTCCTCTTCTGTCCATTCAAGATTTTTATCGACTTTATGACCTATAATATGCCAACTATCCTTGCCTCGGTAAACAACTTCAAAAAACACATATTCGTCAAGATTAATTTCAATTTCTTTTATATCTGTCCAATCACTCCAAAAGTGCATACATTTTACTTTTACACTGTTATTCATTTAAACTCACACTCCTCTTTCAGCTTATATAAAATCAAACAACCTCATCTGCGCCATTTCGCTATTTAACCTCTTTTTTGATAATTCATAATAATGCTTATCCAACTCAAAACCTACAAATTTATGTAATGTGTTATAACAAGCTATCAGGCTGCTTGCACTCCCAACGTGAGTATCAAGTATGATGTCACCCTCTTTGGCGTATTGATTTAATATCCACTCATATAAAGCTACTGGTTTTTGTGTTGGGTGAATGCGAATTTCTTTATTTTTCATGTTCTCCTGAAGCATTCCATGCCATTTATATTTAAACTTTCTTGTCGCAGTGGAAAACGAAGTCCATGCTAATTCACAGTCTGCAAAATCGCTTTCGCCGTTGTCCTTATCCCACACAATCCAGCAATGACTATCATATGGAATTTTGCTTATAAAATGATTTGCGCCAAATATAATTTGATTTTTTGACACTCTAAATAATTCCTTAAAATATGTATTATCTGGTGCTTTTAAATCATTTCCATAAAAAGCTTTGTAGTTTTTTGCTGTTGCTAGTTTGCTTCTTGTATGGTTTTTGCTCCCGCTTTCGTTAATTCCATACGGAGCGTCAATAATTGCAAGGTCAAAATATTTGTCGGGAAACTCTTTCATCCCGTCCATGCAGTCAAGATTGTAATAACCAAAATCAAGCATTTACATCGCCTCATCAATCTAACATTGTCATATGTATTTATGTGTCCATTTCGGACACTTTAGTAACATTAATCCCGAGAATGCAGTAGCCCTCTTGTAACCCGCTATAATTTTCAAGCATGTACACTATATCTGCTTTTATATATCTACCTGTCGCTTTGCCAGCACTGTACTCATTAAGACGTAGCGCGTCACCTACTTTAAAGCCTCTATCGTTCCTTCGCAGTTCAAAAGTCTTTAATCCTGTCGCTACAGCGTTAAAATAAATAGCCGCCAACTTAAGCTCATGTACTTTTTGCTCTTTCAGGTGTAGCGCTTTATCTAATGCCGCCTCTTGTTCTCTTGCCTGTAGTGCTTTCTGCGTCTGCTTGTCTATAGCCGCCTGCTGCTCATCGTAGCGCTGCTCGTCCGTTTTCTCT
>CALWNA010000254.1 GCA_944382505.1 uncultured Lachnospiraceae bacterium | reverse complement strand
AGATATACCCCTGTATCCATCTTGCGCCTACTGCTAAACCATATAATTTTATTTTTTAGTTTTGGAGCATATGCTCGCAAAATGTCATCTTCGTAATTAAGAATTATCGGCTGGTCAGAATTTTGGTTTTTCGCAATACTCATTTTTACATCAATATAACACTGCATTGTATGATGTCTGTTTAAATGATCCGGCGTAATATTAAGAACTGCACTTACATCCGGCTGGAACCTGTGAATTGTCTCAAGCTGAAAGCTGCTGATCTCGGCCACCGTGACCGTATCATCCGTAGACTCCAATGCTGTTGTTGTGTATGGATTTCCTATATTCCCCACAACATTTACTTTCTTATAATACGCAGCCATTATCTCCCCTACCAATGCGGTTGTCGTTGTCTTTCCGTTGGTTCCGGTAATTGCCACAAGTTTTCCTTTACCGAGGACAAATGCAAGTTCAATCTCTCCCCATATGGGAATGCCTGCTTCTTTTACTCTTAAAACAAACGGAGCGTCTATGGCTATCCCCGGACTTAAAATCATAAGATCGGATTTTTTTATAATTTCATCCGGAAGTTCCCCCAGAACCACCAAGACATCCGTTGCATCTTCCAATTTATCCAAAACAGCTTTTTCTTCTAAATTTTTATTTCCATCATAAATTATTACGGAAGCACCTGTTTTTTTCAAGAGATCTGCTGCACCGACTCCACTTTTCCCCGAACCCGCAACCAGCACCGTTTTATCCTTCCACTCCATAATATCTTATCCTCTTCTTTCTTCATTCATTTATTGCCCGCCAATGTATTTTTACTTTGTAAAAATGGGATTTTCTCCTATAAAGCCAAATAACCAATCAGGCAAAGAATCGCAGTAATGGCAGCAAACGATGCCACTACCTGGGTTTCCGTATAACCGCTTTCCTGAAAATGGTGGTGAAGCGGCGCCATCTTAAAAACTCTCCTTCCTTCACCGTATTTTTTCTTTGTATACTTAAACCACGTGACCTGTATGATGACAGAAATTACTTCAATGAGATAAATGAATGCTACAATCACGATTATTAAAGGCATTTTCAGCATACATGCCGTTGCCGCCACATATCCCCCCAATGCCAGAGACCCCGTGTCTCCCATAAAGACTCTTGCCGGATATACATTGTAAAGGAAAAATCCCAACAGTGCTCCCACAAACGCTGCTGATATAGCCTCAAGCCCTGTCCCGATGGATACCATTGTAAAAAATACCGCGATAATAATTGTTACACTGGTGGCAAGACCATCCAGTCCGTCCGTAAAATTGGAACCATTGACCGTTCCTATCATTACAATAAAGATAAAAGGAATAAACAGCCACCATGGCATTGTCACTTCCATTCCATTTGTAAACGGGATAATTGTATTTGTCCCCAGCCCTGAATATTTCATGATATAAAAACAAAATACTGCCGTAATCACAAACTGACCGATTAATTTCTGGATTTCTGTCAATCCCAGATTTCTTTTTTTTACCACTTTTATATAATCATCCGCAAATCCAATGATTCCAAATCCCACAGTCACAAATAAAATCGGAACTATTTTTGTCTCGTGCTGTACAAAAATAAATACCAGGGACGTTATAATTACGCTGGCAAGAATAATCATTCCGCCCATTGTCGGCGTTCCCGCCTTGCTCTGATGAGATTGTGGTCCTACTTCTCTTATATACTGTCCAAACTTCATCTTCTTCAATAATGGAATTACAATCGGGCATAAAATTACGCTTACTGCAAATGCTATGATAATCGCCACGATAATTGCTGTACTTGTATTCATTTTCTTCTCCTTTTTCCTCTCCTCCATAACGGATTAGCGTATTTTTTTCTGTAACAATACTTTCAGAATATTTCAAACAACTATTCACCGCACAAATATGGAAGTATATTTTGGTATAACCAGCTGATAAGCGGTGCCGCCACCTGTCCGCCATAGTATATTCCTTCCGGTTCATCTACAATCGCCATTGCAATAACCTGCGGGTCCTCTGCCGGAGCAAAACCCATAAATGAAGCAATGTATTTTCCGGAACCTCTCGGAAGTTTCTGTGAAGTGGCTGTCTTTCCTCCAACTTTATAGCCTTCCACCTGCCCCTTGCTTCCTGTCCCTTCCGAAACAACCTTTTCCAATACGTAACACATTGTCTCCGATGTCTCTTTTGAAACTACATTCTCAGTTTCACTATATTGAAATTTTTCAATGGTTTCGCCTTCCTGATTTTTTGATTCTATTGCAAAATGAGGCGTCACTAACGTTCCGCCGTTAATCACAGCGCTGGCCGCTCTGAGAAACTGAACCGGAGTAATTTGAAAAGACTGGCCAAAAGACATTGTTGCCAGTTCCACATTTCCCACATTTTCCAGCTTGTGAATAATCGTGGATGCTTCACCCGGAATATCTATACCAGTTTTACCCATAAGTCCCAGTCTGTCAAGATATTTATAAAAATTTTCAGCTCCGACTTTCATCCCCACATCAATAAAAACCGGATTACATGAATTCATTATTCCCTCTAAAAAGGTTTCACTTCCATGCCCGGTTGTCTTATGGCACCGTATTCTTCTGTCGTCTACAATTCTAAATCCGGGACAGCTAAACTGTGTATCCAGCGTTATAACCCCTTCTTCGAAAGCCGCCGTAGCGGTAACCACCTTAAATGTGGAACCCGGCTCATAAGTATCATTGATTGACTGATTTCTCCACATTTTATTTAACAGGTCCTGTTTTTCTTTTTCAGATAAATCTGATTCTGTTTCATAATTTAACGTGTAAGGATCATTTAAATCAAATTCCGGCGCATTAACCATTGCCAAT
>CALWNA010000253.1 GCA_944382505.1 uncultured Lachnospiraceae bacterium | reverse complement strand
GATCAGTAATTTAATTCATGATGCTTCCGGGGAAAATATCAAACAGACCGCCAAGGAAAAAATTAAAGAAATGGAATCGGAACTGCAAAAAATACAGCAGAAAATTAACACAATACGTACAGGGCTGTGGCTTCTGGACGATTATGAAGTCAAAAAAAACCAGTCTCCTCAATTGGAGACACTTGAAAACATAAGCATTTTCGCAACGCCGGTTTCTAACAAAGAAACCGCAAATCACACCAGCGACATTGCATCAGACATTTCCCGCCATCTGAAAAGAATGCATGGCAGAGAAAATTTGTCTTCCTTTCCACTGGGCGTAACGATTGCTTCAGAGGACCTTCTGGAAGAAAATTATGTCTACAATAATGTAATTACCGCATCCAAAAGCGCTCCTGACAACATAAATAGCTTTGCCCTGCCGTCCAACAAAGTGGTGTGCCGTTATCATGACCATACGCAAAACGATATTTCCGCTTCTTACAGGCAAATATTAGATTTCATAACACAAAAAAAGCTGAAAATATGCTCTGATTTGCACATTCTCAGCCTGATAAATCTCTATGACACCAATGAAAAGCATACATATTTTAAATATCTTTTCATCTGCGTGGAATAATTTCATGAATACATAATGTATCGTAATTACTATAACATTATAATGAAGAAAATACTGATTATTTTGTCAGATAAACCTCTCAGCATTCTGCAGGGGTTTCTTTTTTTAATAACCTGCTACTCCATCTTTTCATCATAAACAGCTCTGCATCCGCCGATAAATTTCGGTCTGGTCCTTGCGGCAAGCACCCTTGCCTCGCCAATTTGGTTGTTTTCAAGCCTTACCGGAACTGCTACTTTTTTTATATGCATTCCGATTAGCGTTCCTCCGATATCAATCCCGCCGTCAGCTTTTATTTCTTCCACAGCAACCGGATTTCTGAATGTCTGATATGCTGTGGTTGCAAAGGATCCTCCTGCCTTCGGCTGTGGGACCACATTTACAATTTCTGAGAAAGGAACTGCTTCTTTCTCCACGATAATTGCCCTGTTCAAATGTTCGCAACACTGTGCTGCCAGATAGATTCCTTTTTCCTGCAAAATTTTATAAATCCCCTGGAAGACTGCCCGGGCAACTTCCAGATTTGAGTTGCTTCCAATCTTATCGCCGCAGATTTCACTGGAAGAACACCCGACTACAAGAATCTGCCCTGCTTTCAGACCTGCTTTTTCGCAGATTTCTCTTGTTGTATTTTCTGCCTGCTTTGTTAATTCCTCATACAATTGAACTCACTCCTTAAATAAACTTTTTCACTATTTTTACAGCTTTCGTACTTTCCAAAATCAATATGGCAATATACCCTAATACAAGACACGTTATGCCCTGGATGAAATTGCTGACAACAGATGGTGCCGCTCCGAGACCATATCCCAGAACCGTACTTTCGTATAGGAAATATCCTCCAACCATAATAATCTCTGCCACAATACCGCTAAAAATATATGCCAACACCTGATTAAGTTTTGCCTTTTTCATTGCCGTAAATATCAGATACGCCGCAACTGCCATAAGAAACTTTATTACAAAAGTTCCCGGTACATATGTGCCATATCCGCTTATCAAATCTGCAAGGGCCGAACCGATACCTGCCGCCAGGCCGCCGTAAACTCCGCCAATGAGCCATGCTGAGAGTAACACGATTGTATCACCAATATTTACATAACCATTGGTAGCTAATGTTGGCACCTTAATCATCATTGTTGCAACACATACAAGGGCTGCAAATAATGCCGACAATACCAGTTTCACGAATTTCTTATCCATAATCTCACCCTCCTGATATGTATTGGAATAAAAAGAGTGCTGCTGCACCCTTATTATTTTTCTCCAAAAACAATCTATTTTTATTAGAAATTGTCTTGACTTCCTACTATTATATCAGCAAGTGGTATTATTAATATATCCAATTTATATAATATTTATAATATCAGATGTTTCATATAAAAAGATTGCAGACATACATTCGTAATTTCCTTTCTCACGCTTCCTCCGCATAAATCAACGCACATTTCACAGCCCTGTTCCACCCGTTTATTTTCGCTTCTGCTTCCGCCCGATTCATCTTGTTTTCGAAACATTTATCAATATTCATGTTCTCACTGATTTCCGCCTTATTTTTCCAATAACCTGTGGCAAGACCTGCAAGATAAGCTGCTCCGAGGCCTGTAGTTTCAATCACTGATGGCCGAACCACTTTCTTTCTCATAATATCTGCCTGAAACTGCATTAGGAGATTGTTGGCGCAGGCACCCCCGTCCACCTTCAGCGAAGTAATTGAAGTCCCCGCCTCTTGTTCCATTACTTTCAGCACATTATATGTCTGATACGCCAACGACTCTAGCGTCGCCCGGACAAAATGTTCCCTGCTTGTCCCCCTTGTAATGCCTACCACCATTCCTCTGGCATTTTGCTTCCAGTAAGGCGCCCCCATGCCGGTAAACGCCGGGACAACATAAACCCCGTTTGTATCCTTTACCTTTGCTGCAATTTCTTCGCTTTCCGGTGCATTCCCAATCATTCTCATCTGGTCACGAAGCCATTGAATTGCGGCTCCCGCCACAAACACACTGCCTTCCAGTGCATATTCTGCTTTATCCATCGACGCTGCAATTGTTGTAATTAATCCCTTGTCAGACATTACCGGTTTATCTCCGGTATTCATCAACAAAAAGCACCCGGTGCCATATGTATTCTTTACGTCCCCTTTGTTAAAACAACCTTGTCCGAATAATGCTGCCTGCTGATCTCCTGCAACACCGCTGATTGGAATCTTGGCCCCCAGAAGTTCTGTTTGTGTATAACCAAAAATTCCACTGGAAGGATACACCTTTGGCAGCATGGACTTTGGTATATGCAACAGTTCCAAAAGCTCATTATCCCACTTTAAATCCATGATATTATAAATCATTGTCCTGCTGGCATTGGTATAATCAGTCGCATGAATCACACCACCGCTCAACTTCCACATCAGCCAGGAATCAATTGTTCCAAAAAGAAGCTGTCCCTTATCTGCTTTTTCTCGGGCACCCTCCACATTGTCCAGTATCCATTGAATTTTTGTCCCTGAGAAATATGCATCCGGCACCAAACCGGTCTTATCCCGAATCACCTTTTGAAACCCCTGTTTTACCAAATCATCTACAATACCTGCTGTTCTTCTGCATTGCCATACAATTGCATTATAGACAGGCTTTCCGGTGTTCCTGTCCCACACAACCGTAGTCTCTCTCTGGTTTGTAATGCCGATTGCTTCGATATCACTGCCTGCGGCTTTTGCCGTTTTCATCACTTCTTCCATGGTCAAAAGCTGCGTCATCCAGATTTCCTCCGGATTATGTTCCACCCATCCCGGCTTTGGAAAAATCTGCTCAAATTCTTTGTTTGCCTGACACACAATCTTTCCACTTCTGTCAAATAAAATTGTTCTGGAGCTGGTGGTTCCCTGATCCAAAGCCATAATGTATTTTCCCATATATTTCCTCTTTCCGTATTCATAATATTTTTTCCGTTTCACAAATAACGCTATATATAAACTAACATTTTTTGTGTCGACTTTCAATCATTTCAAAAACCGGTGCTTTGTATTTTTCAAAAACCGGTGCTTTGTATTTTAAAGCATTAGAAAGCTGCCACAATTACAATATTTTGTAACGTGACAGCCAAATCTATTTAAAACAACAGGTATACAAAGAACCTTGTTGCCTGCTGTCACAATAGTGAAACAGCATTCCGATTCAATGAGTGTTTTCAATTTGAAATCAGTTTTTTCGTATATCTTATCATATGCACTTTTCGGAATTATGTGACTAATCCTCGTAATCAATAAATTCCAGAGGATCTACTGTTTTGCCATCCTTTGCGATTGCAAAATACAGATTATCTCCCTCCTTGGTATAGTATCTTGTAGGCGCATTTACATATGCAATTGTCTGTCCGGCTTCCACATAATCACCTGCTTCCACCTCCGGATTAACAATCTGTCCGTATGTTGCTATATAGTCATTTCCAATCGCTTCATTAATGTACACTCCCAGTTCATCATCCTCACCGAGCATTGTGATTACACCGTCGGCTGCGGCTTTAACGGCCGTTCCCTGGCTGCTCTGGATAACAATTCCCGGATTTGTTTTGTATTCATTCAGTGTGGAATAGTAGACCGTATTATCCATGTCATAAGGTATAATAATACTTCCCTGCACAGGCCAAAGCAATGTGCTGTCTGCATCAAAATTTAACGCTTTAATCTGGGCAGCCGCTTCTGATGAAAGACCATACATATAATCTTCACCTTCTGCGTTGGATTCTGTATTTGCCTCAACAACATTGCCTGCGCTGACGACTTCTGATTCTCCCTCACTGCTTCCCTGATATCCTTCCGGATCATACACCCTGTCCGGAGGCGTCTGTGATTCGGTCTCTTCTATTACATTCTGTGCTGCTTCGACGTTTTTATCCTCTGTTGTGGTTGCAGTGCTGTTTGCTTCTCTTAAATTTACAATATTTTCATCGCTCTTCTGCCCCAGAAAATAGGTTCCCGCGGCAACGGCTGTTAATGCAACAAAGCAAACAACGACTGCTGCTATAAATTTTTTATCCATACTCATCACCTCAATGGTAGTATGACCACGTTTTTACAGGTTTATACAATTATTTTTTAACTTGTAACTGTTATTTTCTTATTTCTTCTAATAGTCAGTAATCGTCGCATCATAAAACGTTTTCAATATTTTCTTCCACTGCATGCCGTCTTTGGCAAGCTGCTTTGCATAGGCAAGACTCATCCCAAATCCATGCCCCGCGCCTTTTGTAGTTATTCGTATTCCGTTTTCATATTCACTGATATCCATTGCAGTAGAATTTAGTCCCAATACTTTTGCAAAATCCTCTCCGGCAACCATTGTATCACCTATCTTTACAGAAATAACATATCCCGCCTGATCTTTATTGGAACAGTCAATCATTTCTAAAAATTCCTGTAAATCCATTTCCGTATTCGTAAATAATTCCTTATTGTCCTTATAAACAATAATATCTTTGGCTTCTAATTTATTTATTATTTCTTCCATTGTAAAATAAGATGTTCCAATATAATTTTCCTGTTGCATATCGCTATCACAGGTAACGCTTTTCATATAACTATAATCGCTTCCCAGTATTTCTGCTCCATCTCTTGTCATCCCATTGCTTATGCCATGATACAAAGGCAGAATAAGCTCTCCATCTTTTTTCAGCACTTTCATATTGGTTTTTTGAATAATTGTATACAGATATTCAATGTTCTCTTGAAAAATTTTGCTGGCTCCCACTCCCATAATATTTCCCAAAATGCCTTCCAAACTCTCAGGAAATTTTATTCTATATTGTCGAAACCATATATCCTGCAGTTTTGGGTAACTCACAAAAGGAAGTCCCAGTTCTCTTGTAGAAATTTTAACTTCTTCATTCATCTTTTGCAGGATATAAGTTCTGATTACAACAGCCTGCGCTTTCATTGCTTCCAAGGGACTATCTATGGGCATCTGTGCCATCAGCACACAAGGAATAAACTCTTCCAGATCCATTTCCATCACGTATCCGCCATCATCCACTTTTATTATTTTTCCTGACAAAGTCAAATTATCGTTATTATGAACATTTATCTTACCGGCAACAAAAGAAATTAACACAGGGAATATTAGTATTGTCAAACCTAAAACAGCAACTACTCTCCAGTTTTTTATAATCACTTATCTCCCCCGTTAAAGTAACATCTTATAATAAGTATATTCTTCTATAAAAAAAGAATGTTCATTTCACAGAACAGAATTGTTTGTTGTATAGGAAAGAATATTGTTGCATCAACGTCAATAAAATAATTCTCTTTATTTTTTTGTAAATTTGCAGTTTGAAATACCGCAAAAAAACTGACAGGCTTCTGCCTGTCAGTCCTATATAAAACCCTGTTCAATTTCCTGACCGGCTTACGCCGGCATTTGGACCTTTCAAGGTGTCCAACCATAATCTTTATCATTGCAAATTGCTGATTGCGTCTGTACTCTGTCCAAAAATCTTGTTGGGACTTTGCGAACAGCTTCTAGTCCATTTTTACTTCAACTTTTTTCAGATGCCAGATATCTTTCACATATTCTTCAATGGTTCTGTCAGATGTGAATTTACCAACATTCGCCACGTTAAGAATTGCTGATTTTGCCCATCCTTCTGTATTTCTGTATGCTTTTTCCACTCTTGTCTGCGCTTCAGCATATGACTTGAAATCTTTTAAAATGAAATATCTGTCCGCCACGCCGGTTTCCTGCGTGTTTAAAAGAGAGTTGTAAATCGGTCTGAATCTTTCCGGGTCATCCGGTGAATAGAAACCATTAATAAGCTGTATCAGAACCTTTCTGATATCCATATCCGAATTGAAAATATCCATTGGATTATATCCGCCGTTATTTTCATAATTAATAACCTCATCGGAAGATAAACCAAAGATAAATGCATTCTCTTCGCCTACTTCTTCCACAATCTCTACATTGGCGCCATCCATTGTGCCAAGCGTAAGCGCGCCGTTTAACATAAACTTCATGTTACCTGTACCCGATGCTTCCTTGGAAGCTGTAGAAATCTGTTCGCTGACATCCGATGCCGCAAAGATAATTTCAGCATTTGACACGCGGTAGTTTTCAATAAATACAACCTTAATCTTTCCGTTAATGGATTCATCATTGTTGATTACATCAGCAACACTGTTAATTAACTTAATTGTAAGTTTTGCGATTTTATATCCCGCAGCAGCCTTTGCACCAAAAATAAATGTTCTTGGGTAAAAATCCATATCAGGATGTTCTTTCAGCTGATTATATAAATACATAACATGCAAAATGTTAAGTAACTGTCTCTTATACTCATGAAGCCTTTTGACTTGAACATCAAAGATAGAACGCGGATCTACGTCAATACCATTATGCTCTTTAATATACTTTGCGAGACGAACCTTATTCTGGTACTTAATGTTCATGAATTCAGACTGCGCCTTTTTGTCATCCGCATAAACTTCTATTCCCTTAATCTTAGGAAGGTCTGTAATCCAGTCATCTCCCACTTTGTTTGTAATCCATTCTGCAAGCAATGGGTTTGCATGAAGAAGGAATCTTCTCTGGGTAATACCATTTGTCTTATTATTAAACTTCTCAGGCATAAGCTCATAAAAGTCTTTTAACTCCTGATTCTTTAAAATCTCTGTGTGGAGTTTTGCAACACCGTTTACGGAAAAACTTGCGCAAATGGCAAGGTGGGCCATCTTAACCTGTCCGTCATAAATAATTGCCATTTTTGCAATTTTATCGTTATTTCCAGGATATTTGCTTTCAATTTCCATGCAAAATCTTCTGTTAATTTCCTCGATAATCTGATAGCATCTTGGCAGCAGTCTTGAGAATAATTCAATCGGCCATTTTTCCAGAGCCTCACTCATAATTGTATGGTTTGTGTATGCGCAACACTTTGTTGTAATTTCCCATGCCTCATCCCACTCAAGTAAATATTCATCCATCAACAGTCTCATCAGTTCTGCCACTGTAAGTGTCGGATGGGTATCGTTCATCTGGAATACTAATTTTTCATGTATTTTTTTAATATCATCATGATTCTTGAGATATTTCTTAATTGCAGTCTGAAGGCTGGCGGAAACAAAGAAATACTGCTGTTTCAATCTTAATTCCTTTCCCGCATAATGATTATCATTTGGATAAAGAACCTCTGTAATAGTCTTTGCAAGGTTCTCCTGCTCAACCGCTGCCATATAGGCGCCTTTATCAAATTCATCCAAATTAAAATGAACAACAGGTTCTGCATCCCAAATTCTCAATGTGTTGACCACATTATTTCCATAGCCTACAATCGGCATATCATAAGGAATTGCATTTACTGACTGATAACCTTCCTGTACAAAATAGTTCCTTCCGTCTTTGTGTTCCACTCTAACGTAGCCGCCAAATTTAACTTCGCAGGCATACTCCTCGCGCTTAATTTCCAGCGGATTGGAATGTCTTAACCAGTCTTCCGGAACTTCTTTCTGAAAACCATTCTCAATCTTCTGCTGAAACATTCCGTATTTGTATCTGATGCCGCAGCCATAAGCCGGATAATTCAATGTTGACAAACTGTCAAGAAAACAGGCGGCAAGTCTTCCAAGACCTCCGTTCCCAAGTGCAGCGTCCGGTTCCTGATTTTCAATCACATTCAAATCAAGCCCCAACTCTGCAATGGCTTCCTTAATTTCATCTCTGCTGGAAAGATTGATAATCATATTTCCAAGCGCACGCCCCATTAAGAATTCCATGGACAAATAGTAAACGATCTTTGCATCCGCTTCGTCATAAGCTTTCTGGGTGGCAATCCACTGATCAATCACGATATCTTTTACAGCATAAGCAACACAGACAAACTTATGTCTGTCGCTGACTTCTTCCAGTGTTTTCCTATAAAGCATTTTTGCTTGTTCTCTGACACGTCGTTTAAATTCAATCTTGAACGTTTCTTTTTCATTCATAACTTTATTTTTTATCATTATTAAATCTCCCATTTTTTAATTTGGAGAGAAACCGTCATGACGGGTTTCTCTCTTTTCCTGCTCTTTATTATAATGTAAACTTTTCCGGTCAAATCGTATCTTTACAGTGTCTTTTCCACGCCAAACACAACTGTTTCGCCATTGATATTCCACTCTTTCTCATACCCGCTTATTCTACCAAATTTCACATTGTCTGCCAACACTTCGGATTTAATTTCGTCAAGATTATCCTCCATTATCGTTTTTATTCTATCGTTCTTATCCACATTTACTATAATTTTGTCCATTACTTCGAATCCTGCTTCTTTTCTCATGGTCTGAATCTTACTGATAATTTCTCTCACAAATCCTTCTTCAATAAGTTCATCAGAAAGATTTGTATCAAGTACCACAGTAACAGCTCCATCGCTTTCTGAAACATAGCCTTCCACCTGTGCCATATCAATAAGCAGATCCTCCTTTTCGAGAACAACTTTATTTCCATCAAAGTCAAATGTTAAAGGATTTCCTGCGTTGAGCGTATCCATTGCTGCATTTCCGTCAAGACCTGCAAGCGCTTCCTTAATTTTCCCTAAAAATTTACCGTATTTTGGCCCCACGGTTCTAAGCTGCGGCTTAAAGGAATAGGAAGTAAATGCTCTGACATCATCTGTAAATTCTACTTCTTTGATATTCAGTTCTTCTTCAATTATTTCCCGGAAGAACTCAGACAATTCAAAATCTGCTTTCACAAACATTTTTCCAATCGGCTGTCTGTTCTTAATCGCTGACGCATTTCTGCACGCACGGCCAAGAACAACCACTTTCAGAACTCTCTCCATATTCTCTTCAAGTTCTTTATCAATATAACTTTCTGTAACCTCCGGAAAATCACAAAGATGAATGGATTCCGGTGCATTTTCATCAACACTTCGCACAAGATTCTGATAAATTTCCTCTGTCATAAATGGAATCATCGGAGCCGCCGCCTTACAAACAGTCACGAGGGCTGTATATAAAGTCATATATGCATTAATTTTATCCTGCGGCATTTCTTTTGCCCAAAAACGCTCCCTGGAACGTCTTACATACCAATTACTCATTTCATCAACAAATTCATCCAGCGCTCTTGCCGCCTCCGGAATCTTGTAGTTGCCAAGGCTGTCGTCTACCGTCTTAACCATAGAATTCAGCTTTGATAACAGCCATTTATCCATAACCGCTAATTTATCATATTCAAGAACATGCTTTGTCGGATCAAACTGATCAATTTCAGCATATAGTACATAAAATGCATAAGTATTCCAAAGTGTTCCCAAAAACTTACGCTGTCCTTCCTGAACTGCCTTACCGTGAAAACGATTTGGAAGCCAAGGCGCACTGTTAATGTAGAAATACCATCTTATGGCATCCGCACCATACTGTGCCAGCGCCTCAAAAGGATCTACGGCGTTCCCCTTCGATTTACTCATCTTCTGTCCGTTTTCATCCTGAACGTGTCCTAAAACAATAACATTCTTATAAGGCGCCTTGTTAAACAACAGTGTAGACTCTGCAAGAAGTGTATAGAACCATCCCCTTGTCTGATCTACCGCCTCTGAAATAAAGTCAGCCGGGAACTGTTTTTCAAACAGCTCTTTATTTTCAAATGGATAATGATGCTGTGCAAACGGCATCGCACCGGAATCAAACCAGCAGTCTAAAACTTCCGGCACTCTGCGCATTGTCTTTCCGCATTCCGGACAAGGCATTGTAATTTCATCAATATAAGGTCTGTGCAGTTCCACCGTCTTAGCCTTCTCATCACCGCTCTTCTCAAATAACTCCTGACGGCTTCCTATCGCCTGCATACAGCCACATTCACACTGCCATACATTCAAAGGTGTTCCCCAGTAACGGTTACGACTCACTCCCCAGTCCTGAATATTTTCAAGCCAGTTTCCGAAACGTCCCTTTCCAATACTTTCAGGAATCCAATTAATTGTATTGTTGTTTCGAATCATATCATCTTTTACTGCTGTCATTTTGATGAACCATGATTCCTGTGCATAATAAATCAACGGCGTATCGCATCTCCAACAGTGCGGATAACTATGCTCAAATATCGGTGCGTCAAAGAGAAGTCCTGCATCTTCCAACGCCTGAAGAATCGGCATATCTGCCTTCTTACAGAATGTGCCATCCCAAGGGGTGCCCCCGGACATCTCTCCCTTGCTGTTAACCATCTGAAGAAATGGGAGACCATAATTTCTTCCCACGTTGCTATCGTCCTCACCGAAAGCCGGAGCAATATGAACGACACCTGTACCGTCTGTAAGGGTTACATAGGAATCACAGGTAACATAATAAGCTTTCTCTTTTACCTTATCTGCCGCAAAATCAAATAACGGCTCGTACTCTTTATACTCAAGGTCTTTCCCTGTATACCGTTCCAGAACTTCATATCCCTCTTCCAATACAGTATCGCACAAAGCTTCTGCCATATAATAAGTATAGTCTCCACTTTTTACCTTAACATAAGTCTCCTCCGGGTTGACACAGAGCGCCACATTGGAAGGAAGTGTCCAAGGTGTTGTTGTCCATGCCAGAAAGTATGCATCTTCCCCTTTCACCTTAAAACGTACAACCGCCGAACGCTCTTTCACATCCTTATACCCCTGTGCAACCTCGTGACTTGAAAGAGGTGTCCCACAGCGCGGGCAATAAGGTACAATTTTATATCCTTTGTAAAGTAATTTCTTGTTCCATATTTCCTTTAAAGCCCACCATTCTGACTCAATAAAATCATCATGATACGTTACATAGGGATGTTCCATGTCCGCCCAAAAACCGACAGTACCGGAAAAATCCTCCCACATACCTTTATATTTCCAAACACTTTCTTTACATTTTTCTATGAAATCTGCCAGCCCATACTCTTCGATCTGTTCCTTACCGTCAAGTCCCAACTGCTTTTCCACTTCCAACTCAACCGGCAGACCATGGGTATCCCAGCCTGCTTTCCTTGGAACCATATAACCTTTCATTGTTCTGTAACGTGGAATCATATCCTTAATAACACGGGTAAGAACGTGACCGATGTGCGGTTTCCCATTGGCCGTTGGAGGTCCGTCATAGAATGTGTATGTCTCACCTTCTTTACGGTTCTCCATACTCTTTTCAAAGATTTTGTTCTCTTTCCAAAATTTTTGTGTTTCTTTTTCTCTGTCAACAAAGTTGAGATTCGTTTCCACTTTCCTGTACATTGTCTGTGATTGCTCCTTTCCCTGAATTCGTAAATCTTTTTATACTCCACATTCGTAAAATGCTTCGCTTTTTACTCATGATGCGGTATTTGCCAAATGCCTTCGGCATTTTCTGTGTATATCAATATACATCAAATTGTGCAAGCACTTTTGCTGTATATTGATATACACAAAGCGCCTTTGGCGCTTGGCAAATTACTTACGCACAAAAAGGCTTTCGCCCTGCAAAGGACGAAAGCCTGAAAATACTTCGTTATACCACCTTATACAGCATACTTAAGAAATTCTTGCATATGTGTTCCTTTTAACGGTGGAAAACCGTCAGCGCCTACCAACTGCTGTATGGTATTTCTGTTCTGCCATGGAATCGATAAAATTAACTCTTTATCACTGATTCCAGCTATCGGGCTGCAACTCCGGAGTGATATTCATCTATCTGCTACTCATATCCGGCTCCCACCTTATCCGGACTCTCTGAAACTTTCACATATAAATTACTGTCTCCATCAAAGTCTTTCCATATTTAAATGATATGTCTGTTTTATATATCTTTTGCTATTCTAATTCAATGAGAAATCATTGTCAAGGATTTCAATATAAAAAAGTGTCTTCGACACTTCAACACCCCTGCCCCTCAATCTTGAGGGGATCTTGGGGTTTTCTTTTTGTTTCTTTTCCCGCATAATA
>CALWNA010000252.1 GCA_944382505.1 uncultured Lachnospiraceae bacterium | reverse complement strand
CCAGTCTTGTAGAATTGCCTCTTTTAGCTGGAATGCGAATCAGTGCACTTCTTGTCACAATTGACCAGACAATATAGATAGGTGCTTCATAGTCTTTTACCAGTCTTTTATAACTGTTAATTGCAGGATTTAAAACAGCAGTAATACCCTTTATATTTTTTAGTAAAGAGCCTATTGCGTTATACGCAGTTTCAGAAAGTTTATTTGCATCCGAATCATCAAAAAATAAATTGTTCCCCTCAACATCTGTTATAGAAATATTTAGATGCAATCCCGATCCATTTTGTCCATATACAGGCTTTGGCATAAAAGAAGCCTTAAAGCCGAAATTATCTGCAATAATTTTTGTAATAAATTTAAATGTAATAATATTATCAGCAGTCTTTAAAATATCATCATATCCAAGATCTATTTCATGCTGAAATGGTGCACCTTCATGGTGCAGGGCATCAATCTCAAAACCCATTTTTTGGAGTGAGACTAATATATTTATAAGCGCTTCATCATATTTATTGCTTCTGTTTAAATCGTAATATCCCGTTGATTCAGCCGCAATATTTAAAATATTGTTATTTTCGTCCGTCCTAAACAGAAAAAATTCCAGCTCAGGACCTATATTCATTTTGTAGCCCGCATCAGCAGACAATTTAATAATTCTTTTTAAATTAGAACGGGGACAACCGTCAAACGGGGTCCCGTCGGAATTGTGTATATCACATATAAAGCGAGCGGAATTACGTAAATTAGAAAAATCAAACGGAAAGATTAAAAAAGTAGATTTATCAGGATATATTCTTAAATCCATAGTTTCATTAACTCTGAATCCGCTTATAGACGAACCGTCAAACATCACCTTATTCTGCAAAATATCATCAATCTGCTTTGCAGGCATATTCAAAGTTTTTATCTTGCCGTTTATATCAATGAACTGAAGAAATATTGTTTTAATATTTTCAGTTAAAAGAATTTTTTTGATTTCTTGATCAGATAGCATAACACCATTATCTGATAGCATTAGAGAAGGGTCAAGTATATAATATGTTAACATTTCTTAACAAATAGTATATACAAAAGCAATATTCTGTATAGAATATTTTTTATATATATAGAGAGATTAGAAAAATAAAAACTGGACATCTAAAAATTGAAGAGGGAAAAACAATGAAACAAACACAAGCACAGTATTCATATTGTTATACGGAAAATAACAATAATGACGCAGTAATTTATATGCTGACAAACTGCATATACAAACTACCGAAAATTAACATGAAATTACCCAAAATTTCACTTGAGTATTGTGAAAATTTAAATCTGATACTTGGATAATAAACTTACATAAGTTCTGATAAAAACTTATAAACAGGCTTTATTCTGACAGGGTAATCATTGTGCAAACGATTTAAAACTTCTTCCAGGTTGGAAATAGCAGCCTCTTCACTATGTCCATAGCCTATGAGATTTTTTATAATACAGTTTGCAACAAATACATTGCTTTTATTATTCTTATAAACTAATGCAGGATATTGAATACTTGTATTTTGCACTTGTTTTTTCCTTTTATTCTACCTGCATAAATCCATACAGTGGTTATATGCAGAGAACAATATATACCAATTTATTATCGGCAATCAATGTAATAAACTAAACGTGTGTTATATAATTTCATATTTTTGAAGTAGGATTTTTCTTGTGCTAAAATACAAACAGTGTTTAAGAGTAAATGGAATTTATATCGGGATGAAAAATAAGCTTTTTACTACATTATTTGTTTTTATAGCAACAACAAGTTCTGCTTTTGCAGTAAATTTACCTGATGCAATGAAGCAATCAATGTCACATGATTACGGGATTCCCAGTGTTATGAATCTTGTACTTTCTATGATATTTGTTATTGCCTTAATATACATCACAGGCTGGGTTTATACAAAACTCAATATCGTAAATAGAAAGAATATAGGGAAAATAACAGAATCTGATAACAATATGCGATTTAACATAATCCAGTCTATGTCACTCGGACAGCAGCGCCATATTTATTCAATAGAAATGAATAACAAAATTATTCTTGTGGGTTCTACACCAAGTCACATAAATCTTATAAAAGAGTTTGATAAAAAAGCTTTGCATGAAGAGATTGGCTCTGATAAGGGAAATGACTATACAGAATCTGTAGCTGACATTCACAAAACTACCAATATTGATGAATTGTACAAAAAATATAAACACTAAGAAAATATCGGGAGCCAATTTTGAGAAAAAAAGTAATAATAGGCAATAAAACAATTAGTGATGACTCACCCTGCTTTATAATTGCAGAAATAGGTATAAACCATAACGGTTCAATAGACCTTGCAAAAAGAATGATAGATGAAGCTGTTATGGCAGGATGTGATGCAGTTAAATTTCAAAAAAGAACTGTCACAAAAGTATACACACCGGAAGAACTTGATGTATACCGTCCGAACTATTACGGAAATACAAACAGAGATCTTAAGCTTGGTTTGGAATTAAGCTATGAAGATTATTGCGAAATAGACAGATAATGAAAAGAAAAAAAAATAATGTGGTTTGCTTCCT
>CALWNA010000251.1 GCA_944382505.1 uncultured Lachnospiraceae bacterium | reverse complement strand
ATAAAAACCTTTTTTGTTAATGATTTTCAATGAAAGAAAATAATGACACTTTTCACAAAGATAAAAGAACTTTTCACGAGGAAAAGTTCTTTTTTTTATTCATACTGACGAAAACCAAGTAAAAACTTTTTTATTCTTGAGTTGAATTGTGAACAAATTTATAATTATTGTATAGTGGTATGTTTCTATTTTATAGGAGGGAATATGAGCAAATATTTTAGAAAGGCGATATCATTTATGCTGGCGTTGGCAATGGTGTTCACACTATGCCCGCAGACGCAGCGCATTGATATTTCAGCAGCAGAAAGTAATGAACCGTACTGTATTTCCGAGGGCAGGCCTACATACGTCAGCTCCGGAAATAACGAAGAACTTGCGGTGGACGGGGATCTGACGACCAGATGGCAGGCAGATAATGATGATGAAAATGAATGGTTCTATGTAGACTTGGGAAAAGTGGCAGATATTGACCATATTTATATTAATTGGGAAGCTGCTTATGCCAAGTCCTATGAAATTCAGTTTTCAAATGATGAAGAAAGCTGGAGAACAGTGTATACAAAAGGAAAAGGTGCCGATTCCGGCGAAACAGTCTCACAGGCGATGACTCTTTCAAGAGGCAGTTTTTCCACAAGTGGAGATAAAAACGTTACAACCCTTAGCTGGTCATCCATTGATGGTGTAAGCTATTATTACATCTATTTAGATGATATTGCAGATAACAATCCGGCTACAGCTGCAGACGGTTATCCGTTTAACGGAAACTGGGGAACACGTACATCTTCACAAGTTTGGGTGCGTGATGGCGTTCACACATACACAGTTGTGGCATATGATGAAAATGACGAAGAAATTGCCAGTGCGTCAATAGAAATTGACAGTGAAAAAATAGATGAAGAGACAACAGCGCCGTCCGGCGACCAGGAACAAAACAATCTTGAACATACCATAACTTTTGACAATTTAGGTACATCAGAAAAGCAGGCAAGATATGTAAAAATTGTCATGACGGAAAGGCAAATGGAGGCTTATGGATGCTCTTTCTATGAATTTCAGGTATATGGAGATAATGGTGTTGTAGAGAGACCGGCTGACTACGGTACAAATTTAGCATTGGGCAAGACAGTTACATGCTCCGGTATCAGAGATGAATGGTGGATGTATGATGACGACGGCAATCTGAAACAGGATTCTGTGGATGATGTCAAGGCAGAGAATGCGGTTGACGGCGATAAAAAGACGTCATTCACATCCTATCAGGGAGATGACCAGTGGATTTACGTTGATTTGGGACAGGCATATACACTGGGACGTGTAGTCATTGATTGGAATACCGATGCGGGAAAAATCTATGATGTAGATGTATCCGCAGATGGCAAGTCATGGACTACGGTACACAGAGTATTAAACGGATATACAGAAATGGAAGACAATTTCACATTCTATAAAGAAAACATTCGATATGTAAGAGTGTTTGGTTATACAAAAGTAGAGAGTGGAAGTGGATTTGGAATTAACGAACTTCAAGTGTACGAATATGTGGAAGGCGACAGCAAAGAAAATGAGACGATTGAAGCGTTGCCGACAAGACAGATTATAAATAATGCAAATGGCAAAGGATCCTATGTTTCCGGCGAAATGTACAATGAAAAGAACAAATTGCCGACATTTATAAATGAAGAAAATATTAAGGTGCCGATTGACTCCAACAGCTGGTGGTCATCAGCATTGGTTAAGACATTTAGCAATTTACTTTGCGTAACACCGCTGAAGTCAAAATTTTCTACAAAGGGACTTGGGGTATTGACCGCCACATCCGGCTGGGTTGGAACAAGAGGAGAAAATGATCTTGGTACGGACCAAAGTACGGAAACAGGCATTGATTTCTATGTAATGCCGGATGGATACAATTCCTCAAAAGGTTATGACAGGGTAGAAGATTATGGTGATTATTCGGTTCAGTTAGGTCTTATGGACAACAATGGAGTGCAGATGAAAACTACCTTTGTAAAGGGTTCACCCTACCTTTACAATGAATTCTGTGACAATACGATAGCATTTATCAATTCCTCTACAATTACAGAAGTTTTTGACGGAAATGGAAATGCTATCCTTGATGCGGCAGGAGAAGAAATTACAACAGACCATATCGGATTCAAATCTGTTGACGATGAAAATACAAAGGCTGGAAATGAAGGTGCATATTACTGCATTAACGTTCCGGAAGGAACAACTTTTAAAGCGATTGTTGTGGGAGCGAAATATACAATTAAAGTCATTTTTCCTTCTAAGACAGAAAATTATATGTCGATTGCAGCAATGACGGGAAAGCGTGACATTGATTCTTATTATAAACACGGCTATGCCTTTGTAACAGATACACATGTTGACTATACATATAATGAGGCAACTTCAAAAATTGTCACAACATATGAAGCGACAACAGAAGTGAAGCGAAGCGGTTTTACAGATATTACAATGCATGCACTGTTTCCGCATCAATGGAAACATTCTGAGGATGCGAAACTGCCTGTAGCTACGTACACATCCATCCGCGGTGATATGAAAGCGATTTGGTCAAATACGTTTACTACAACACAGCAGTTTTCGGGATTGCTTCCTACCTTTGCAACACCGGGCAGTGAAATGTTCGATAGCGAGGAAATGATTGAATATTTAAATGCCGTAGTTGCAGCAAAAATTAATACGGATCCTGTAGATGACGCTTACTGGGAGGGCAAGAACGTACATCCGTTGGCAATCAGTGTCATCATGGCAGACCAGTTGGGCGAAACAGAAATTAAGGAAAAATTATTAAAGAAATTAAAGAGCATCATGGAAGACTGGTTTACTTATGACGGCGGTGATGACAAGTGTTATCTTATTTACAATAAAGACTGGGGAACTGTTTATTATCCGAACAGTGCCTATGGTGCCAATGCGGCCATCTGCGACCATCATTTTACATACGGATATTTCGTATATGGCGCAGCAGTGCTTGCAACATATGATAAACAGTTTTTAAATGATTATAAGGATATGGTAGAAATCCTTATCAGAGATTATG
>CALWNA010000250.1 GCA_944382505.1 uncultured Lachnospiraceae bacterium | reverse complement strand
TCTTCTTCGATATTGTCATTATCACCGTACATCTCTTCCTCAATGATTCCTGCGCATATTTCTACACACTCATCACATATAAAGGCTCCTCCCGGACCGGCAATCAGTCTTCTGGCATGGTCCTCAGGTTTGCCACAAAATGAACAGCAATACTTTTCATTATTCTTATTTGCCATAAATACCTCTCTAAAATTTCCGCCTTTACGAAAATTTACTATTTGTAGACACAAGGCACCACTCACTGCGGTGCCTTAACTCTCTTATCTTTCTTTGATTACTTCATCGATTAAACCATATGCCTTTGCTTCATCTGCTGACATCCAGTTATCTCTGTCCGTATCTTTTTCAACAACTTCAATTGACTGTCCTGAATTTTCTGCAAGAATTTCATTCAGTTTCTTCTTTGTCTTTAAAATATGTTCCGCAGCAATCTGAATTTCAGTTGCCTGTCCCTGCGCACCGCCCAATGGCTGATGTATCATAACCTCTGCATTCGGAAGAGCATATCTCTTTCCCTTTGCACCGCTTGATAAAAGGAATGCACCCATGCTGGCTGCCATACCGATGCATGTTGTCGATACATCACACTTAACATAATTCATAGTATCATAAATAGCCATGCCGGCTGTTACCGAACCACCGGGACTATTAATATACATGTGTATATCTTTACCCGGATCTTCAGATTCAAGGAATAACAACTGCGCCACAACCGTACTTGCCACGGCATCGTTGATTTCCTCTCCTAAAAATATAATTCTGTCTTTTAATAATCTTGAATAAATATCATATGAACGCTCTCCCCTGGAGTTTTGTTCAATGACATAAGGTATTAAAGCCATATCGATACCTCCTGTTTGTTTTCTCAAAATAAAATATTATCCACATTATAATTGCTATCCTATTTCGCTTCGTCTACTACAAACTTGGCAGCCTTTCTCATGCAGATATCATTTTTGATATTTTTCTTGTCATCCTCAGACAAAAGGTCTGCAATTTTGTCCTTGTCCATCTGGTATTTTTCTGCCATATCGGCAATTTCTTTATCAAATTCTTCTTCTGTTGCCTCTATACCTTCTGCTTTCACAACTGCTTCCAGAACAAGGCTTGACTCTACTCTTGCCTGAGCCTGCGGCTTAACCTGTTCCGTTAACTGATCAACTGTAGTACCTGTAAACTGCATATACTGTTCAAATGTAATTCCCTGCATTGCAATATTCTGCGCAAATTCTTCGACCATTTGCTGTGCCTGAGCCTCAATCATTTTTTCCGGTATATCCATTTCTGCATCTTCAACGATTGTTTCAATGATTTTGCTTTCCTTTTCTGACTCTGCATTCTGTGTCTTTTTTTCTTCAAGGTTTTTCTTGATATCAGCCTTGTATTCATCTAATGTGTCAAATTCAGAAACATCCTGTGCGAAATCATCATCCAGCTCCGGATATTCTTTCACCTTGATTTCTTTAATTTTTACCTTAAATAACGCCGGCTTTCCTGCGAGATTCTCAGCCTGATAATCTTCCGGGAAAGTGACATTCACTTCGACATCATCTCCAACTTTCTTACCAATGAGCTGTTCCTCAAAAGTATCAATAAATGAATGAGAACCTATTGTTAAAGGATAATCTTCACTTTTTCCGCCTTCAAAAGCTTCTCCGTCAACGAATCCTTCAAAATCAATTGTCACCTGATTTCCATCTTCAACTTCTTTATCGTCGGCTGCAACAAGTCTTGCATTCTGTTCTTTTACCTTGTCAAGTTCAGCCTGTACTTCTTCTTCTGTAACCGTAATGTCTATCTCCGGTGCCTTAACACCTTTATACTTACCGAGCTTAACTTCCGGTTTTAATGTAACCTCCGCTTCAAAAATAAATGGTTTGCCCTTCTCAATCTGTGTCACACTGATTTCAGGACGGGCAACAATCTCCAGTTCGCTTTCAGTTGCGGCGTCAGCATATGCTTCCGGAATCAGGTCGTTGGCAGCATCCTCATAAAAAATCTCTGCACCATACATCTTTTCAACCATTGCATAAGGCACTTTACCTTTTCTGAAACCTGGAACATTAAATTTATTCTTATTTTTGTGATAAACCTTTTGTAAAGCTTTATCTAATTCTTCTGCCGGTACTTCGATTGTAAGTTTTGCCGTGTTATTTTCTAACTTTTCTACCTGTAAACTCATTACTTTTCCTCCTTAATATGAAAACGGGTACGAGTTAAACCCATTTTATTATCTTTAATCTGAGACGTCAGGGCGCAGTATCCCCATGACGCAGTAAAATATTATATCATGAATGCCAAAGATTGTCACTCTTTTTTAATAAAGTAAAAAATAAATGAAAATGACCTGTTGTTCTCTTTTTCTCCTGTGTTTTGCCACCCACTATAATGACTGATACTGTATCTGCGCCGCCACACTGTCGCTTGTCTGCTTATCCACCAACACCCGAATCAGTTCCAGGCCCATTTCCAATGCTACTCCTAAACCTTTTCCTGTAATTACATTGCCATCCTTCACAACACCGCCGCCGCAGTTTGCACCTTCCAGCTTATCTTCAAATCCCGGATAACATGTTGCATTTTTCCCTTTTAAGACTCCCAGTTGTCCCAACACACTAGGTGCCGCACAGATGGCAGCCAAAATTTTTCCTTCCTGATTATATTTCACAATCTGCTCTGTCAGTTTATTACATGCGCCAAGATTCGTTGTCCCCGGCAATCCTCCCGGAAGAAAAATACACGCTCCCTCATCAAAATTAATTTCGTCAATATTTTTATCTGCATACAATTTTATATTATGAGAACTTTCCACCAACAAATCCTTTTTAATTGACACGGTCACCACATTCAACTTTTTTGTCCGTCTTAAAAGGTCAATGACCATCAAAGCTTCTACTTCTTCCATTCCATCTGCCAAAAATGCATATACTGTCTTCATATCTTCGTAAACCTCCTCTAATACTATACATAAAAATAATTATAACATATAGAAATTATGTGTCCAAGTTGTAAAAAATCATAAAATCCTTTATTTTGTCCATAAATAAAAATACCACTTATTTCACTTGAAATAAACCGCCGAAAATTTTACAATAACATTAACATTGTTAACGAGGTATCGACATGGAAATAGAAAGAAAATTTATCCCAAAAGATTTGCCGAAAAATTTAAACAACTATAAACACCTTAAAATCGAACAGGCGTACCTTAATACTGCTCCTGTAGTAAGAATCCGGAAACAGGATGAAGAATATTTTTTGACATACAAAGGAGGAGGTATGATGGCACGGGAGGAATACAACCTTCCATTGAATGAGACAAGTTACAATCACCTGCTGAAAAAAGCCGACGGCAACGTGATTACAAAAACCCGGTTTCTCATTCCAATTCACGATGGACTTACTGCGGAACTGGATATTTTTGAAGGAAAATTTGCCGGAATGCTTTTAGTGGAAGTTGAATTTGAATCTTTGGAACAGGCAGACAATTTCGTACCACCGGATTGGTTTGGCAAAGATGTCACAAATGACGGCAGATATCACAACAGCTATTTAAGTAAAATAAAATAATGCAGCAAAGACCACGATACGATGCCGTGGTCTTTATTATTTGCTATCCTCTTTCCAATCCTAAATATTTTTTATCTAATGAAGCAATTTTTTTATCTCATCCATATTTTTAACTGCCAAATCATATCCAAACTGATATACTCTCTTTATCTTTCCCAAATCCTTCTCAAAAGATCCAATCTGCACATCCTCTGTCGGTCTGAGAATAACCGCCCTGCCCTCCTTTTCTAACCGGTTACAATAATCCAATTCATCGTTGTACATCTCATGCCTGTTAACAAGTGGTTCTACCATGTTAGGAAACTTTCTTTTTAAGACTTTTGCCGCACGGATATTATTTTTCTCTAATGTTTTTCTATAACCCTCTGTTCTGGTAAGCACAATCAACATTTTGTCATGTCCATCTGCCTCTGCCTTTCTGACAGGTATAGAATCGCTGATACCTCCATCATAATACCGTTCCCCATCGATTTCTATTGGCGGGAAAATCAGTGGCAACGCGCATGTGGCTTTCAACATATTACATTTTTTATCCATTTGTTTACCGTCAAGATATTCCGGGCTTCCGGTTCTTGCATTTGTCACAACGATCTTTACTTCTGCCGGATTTGAAAAATAGGTTTTCCAGTCAAAAGGTAATATTTTTTCCGGAATCGTCTCATATGCAAATTTCAATCCAAACAAACTTCTATCTGTAAGAAAATTTCTAACTCCAATATATCTCTTATCATGGCGAAATCTAAGAAGCATTTCCAGATTTCTCCCTTTCTGCTTTGACACATATGACACACCATCTGTAATACCTGCCGAAACCCCTATTACATATGGAAAATATACATCATGATCCAACAATGCATCCATTACTCCACAAGAAAATATTGGTCTGAACGTTCCACCCTCTAAAACTAACGCTCCCATTTTTGCCTCCTTAATATCGTCTTATTCCCGGAAAACTCACACGAAAAACGTTATCCTTTTGCACTATAATCCAAACATATTTCTGCATAATTGCTTTCCCGATTTTGTCCGGAAAATCTTTTCATATGCATTTATCACATTTTCCTTCGGCAAATTATCTTCATACATATTTACAAGAAAGTCTGCTTCAACCAGAATCTGATAATCCATGCCATCAATATTCTGGTATGTATGATGGTGCCCCACCAGGTAACATACCCGTTCCACCACCGGTTGTTCAAAGCCGAGTTTCTCAAGCATATCTCTTGCGATTTCCGGACCTTCCTGCTCTTGGCGTTTTCCACCGCACTCTCCATACTTTTCTTCACAGACTTTGATTCCGATATCATGCACTACTGCTGCCACTTCCAGAATAAATTGTGTCTTCTCATTCAGATTTTCCATTTCACCAATCAGTTTCGAATATGCATATACTTTCGTAAAATGCTGTATTCTTTTCGGATCCCCGAAATAATATTTTATCATTTCATTCAGTAATGTAATTATCATCTTGACTCCTTTATTGCATTTTTCACAAATTAATCTTACTGTTTTCAAGCTACAAATATTAAGTATGACCGTACATTATAACATTACCATATTTTCATGTCATCTCACCATTCTGAAATATTTAAAATTATTGATATGATATAATTTAAGCTAATGATGCCAATTTACTCATAAAAAGGGTAGCACTAAGGCTACCCTAAAATAATTGGTTCTATTTTTTTATTTTAATCTTTTTCGGTGTTGACCATTTACCCGTATATGACTTACCATCTACAACATTCACTGCTCTGGCACGTACATATAATTTCTTCTTGTTCTTAATCTTCTTAGAAGTAATTGTAAATGTAGCCTTCTTTACAGTCTTTTTAACTAAGATATTCTTCTTATTAAACTTCTTAGCCTTAGAAATCTGTACCTTATATTTAGCACCTTTAATCTTCTTAAGGGAAATCTTAGCTTTCTTTGCTGATTTCTTCTTTGTTGCTGATTTAACCTTCGCTTTTGCAACAGTAACTTTATTTGTGGTCTCAGGGGCTTTCGACGTTGTGGCTGTCGGAGTTGTTGTAGGTGTTTCTGATGTAGAATTTCCACCTCCGGTGGTAACATCTTCTACAGTTTTTACCGCAACTCTGTGATTACTAATTGTAAACTGGACATCTGTTACTGCTCCCGTCTCATTACCACCCATAGCATATAAAACTTCAATAGTATTTTCTGCTGGTGTTATGTCTACTTTATATGTATATGGTTCATTTGCCTTAACAGCTATTGTTTCATCACTTCCTGCAACCTGAATTCTAATTGACATATTCTTTGTTGCTGTGATGTTTGCACTATAGGTATATGTAACGTTTGGCTCAACAACAACTTTTTCTGAAGTAGCCGTGATACCCCATATTGCTTCATCCCAGCCACCGCCGGTTGTGACAAAGTTACCTATAACTGCTCCATCTTCCTGTGACATTGTTCCATTACACCACATCCAATCTGCTCCGATATAGAAATTCCAATATGGATTAGCCATATAGTTTCCATCACCGGAAACAATCGGTTTGACCTCTTTAGCCTCGAATTCAACAGATGTCTTTTCCGACTCAAGCATAGTTCTGCCTTCTACCGCACTTACTGACACTGTATAAATTCCAGGTGTTGCCGAAACAAAATATGAATAAGCATTGTATGATGTAGTCTGACTTGTTCCCACCAATACATCATTTACATAAATATTGTAATATGATGCGCCTTCCACTGCATTCCATGTGAAGTTATATGGCAGTGAATTATCTTCACCCGGCGCATTAATTAAACCGTCAGGCGTTGCCGGTGCAGTAGGAATCATCTCTTTAGGAACCTTACCAAACACGGCAACTTCTGTAATCTGTGCCCCATATGCTACAGCATTAGGATAGAATACCTGTATATATCTGACTTTTTCTATACCTGTTGCTCCTGACAAATCTGTAGTGACAGCAAACGGTGCAGTAGCACGCTGTGAGTTGAAGTCCTCTTGTGTCACCGTAGCCACAGATACATATTCTTCATCTTCACCGGCATAGCGAATCTCATATCCTCCATTTTCCGGCCATGTACCGCCTACGTCAGATCTATACCATACGTAGATATTATCAATATCCGATACATTCACTTCCTGCTCTAAATCAATAGTAAAATAAGAACCTTCCTTATCTTTGTCTGAGGTGGAATAATCTGATGAGCTGATTATACCGTCTGTAATGCTTCCTGTACCTTCTGCACTTGAACCACTTGACAAGGTAAATGACTTGTTATATGCAAAATTCTTTGAATAGTCTTTAACATCATCAATAATGGTTTTAACTTCTACTTCGTTACTTACAATACCTTCAGACACTCCGCCATTGTAGCAGGATACAACCTTTATAGTATGTTTACCTGACTGCACACCACTAATGGTATACTCTGTGCCTGCGACGCAATTAGTAAGTGAAGTTATAGTTGAGTCATCAAGAAATACCGCATATGTATAATCTTCCTGATTTTCACCTGCCTCAATAGTGAATTTAATATCCCCTAAAATTGTCTTGCTCTGTTCTGAAGACACCGCAACACCTGCCGGTTCATCTACCGGATCCACTGGAACAGGGTCCTGCGGATTTTCTGAAAATACTGCAATTTCTGCAATTTGAGTACCCCATCCTACGCTTTGGTCTACCTGAATTCTGACTTTTCTCACATTGCCTGTAAGATTTGTCTTATCAATGTTTGTAGCAACCATATACTGTGCCCCATCTGTCTGGGTTGTATCTTTTCCTTCCGGATAATCTTTAACTTCAGCAACAGTGTCAAACACTAAGTTGCCAAACTGAATCTTATATCCATCTGTTGGGTAAAGATTAGCATCTCCGTTTCTAAACCAAACCACTACCTGATCGATGCTTGATGCCGCATATTCCTGTCCCAAGTCAACCTCAAAGTATCCCGGAGTTGTGGCACCTACATAATTACTCCAAGAATCACAGATTCCATCTGTAAGAACACCATAATCTGTACTTCCCTCTCTGTAAGTACTAACCGTAGCGCTTTGCTTGTACGCAAGATTTCTGTCTGTTTCAAGCCATGACAAATAGCGGGTATACTCCGTGTCTTCAGGTGAAAAAACCTTTGTACCCGTAACAGTAAATGTCTGATTATCACCTACCACCGAGTCCAAAGCCTTGATAACTTTTGCTTCACCTTTCTCATCAGCCGTAACTATACCTATCCATTTTGCATTGGTCTGGTCAACTGTGTAATCAATCTGATAAGCATATGTTTCTCCCGGTTCCAATCCCTTAAATACTCTTCCTAACTGCAGTCCCCATGCTTGGGTTGATGCACTGGCCACATAAATAGAAACTGTATCCTGACCATCGGCACCATCCTTCACGGCCGCAGATACACCAGCCCAACTGATTCCCACATAAACATTCCATTCGGAAGCCGGCTGATTGTCATCACCGATAGTTGTATCTGTTGTTTCCCCCAGAGGATGCCATTTTTCCTCGGTCAGTAGTCTGTAACCTTCCGGAATTGTGCCTTCAACTTCATCTGCACTTACATTTGTCCGGTAGCCTGCCATACAGGAAACAACCATAACAAACGAACATACATAAGCCAAAAGCTTTCTCATCGTCTTACTGAATTTCATAAAACTCTCCTTTCCCTAATTCTGCGTATTTTATTTGATGCTTTTCAACATCCGCAATACCCTTATTTTACCATATGACCATATTCAATTCACGCAGAGTATAAAACTGTTTTTATTCACTACCATAATTATTTATTAACCAAACAAATCCAATCAAGTATTTCTTATTAATCATACACTATTTTATATTTTCACTTTTTCTAATTATCTGATATGAGCATTACGTCTGTTTTCTCTTTCTTTTTTGATGACTTCCCCTATTTTCTCGATTAATATCGTACTATAACGAAGCACCGGTTCGGTAACAATTGCAAATACAACAAACAACATAACGCATCTTGTAGACATTTTGCCTATGGCAAACAAATCCCCCAGATAAATGCTGCACACCAAAAGCGCCACAATACAGCCGCCCCAGACACACCAACGAAGGGTATTCATCGGCTTGCTGATATTGTATAAAATCATAAATCCGACAATTGCCAAAAGCATTGTACAGGCAGTGGAAATATCTTCGGCATTCACTGCAAATACCTGTCCAAATACAACCAGTGCCCCCACCACAAGAAAGTCTGTAATACCTGCCGGCAATGCTTTGATAAGCACATTCGTCAAAAAGTGTCCTTGAATAATATTTTTATTCGGCTGAAGGGCAAGGAAAAATGCCGGAATACCGATTGTAAACATGCTGATTAATGAAATTTGTGAAGGTTCCAGCGGATAGTTTATCATGAAACATACCGAAAACAATGATAATAAAAACGAAAAAATGTTTTTCACAAGGAACAAACTTGCAGAACGTTCAATATTGTTTACAACGCGCCTTCCCTCCATTACTACAGACGGCATACAGGCAAAATTTGATTCCAAAAGAACCAGTTGTGAAGCCTGAGCTGCAGCATCACTTCCGGAAGCCATGGCCACAGAACAATCCGCATCCTTTAACGCCAGAACATCATTGACGCCATCTCCCGTCATGGCAACTGTGCGCCCCGCTTTCTTAAGCGCCTGAACAAACTGCCTTTTCTGATTTGGAGTAACCCGTCCGAACACTGTATATCGTAATATGGCATCCTCTATTTCTTCCTCTGTATGAAGCGTGGACGCATCAATATAATTCTCAGCATTTGCAATTCCTGCCTTCAGTGCAACCTGGGAGACCGTTATCGGATTATCCCCTGAAATAACTTTAATGTCTACACCCTGATTTGCAAAATACCGGAAAGTATCCGGCGCCTCTTTTCGAATTGGATTGGAAAGGAATATTAATCCGAGCGGTGTGACCTTCCCCGTCAGTGCTTTTCCGTCAGGTGTCCCGTCATAAATTCCAAAGACAAGCACACGGTATCCCTCTGAACTATAATTCTCTATCTGCTGTTGATATGTTTCATAATCTTCCCGTAATACAAATTCCGGTGCGCCAAGCACATAGGAGGCATCCGCAAAAGTAGCACTGGAATATTTAAATGCGGACGAAAAAGAAGTCACAGAGACAGCTTTTCTTCCTGTTGGCGCATTAAAATACTTTTTCATTGCCTCCATTGTAGTATTGTCAGTAGACATAGCCTGGGCAAAATCGCTGATAAGTCCATTTAGTTCCGACATTGTCACCAAATCACTGTCCTTCATTGGAACAACGCCATTTACTTCCATCGTATTTTCAGTAATCGTACCCGTTTTATCCACACAGAGTACATTAACCCTTGCCAGTGTCTCAATACACTTCATATCATGTACAAGAACTTTCTTGGAAGCAAGGCGCATAACACTGACAACCAACGCCACACTCGCCAAAAGATATAACCCCTCAGGAATCATGCCAATCACCGCTGCAACCATGGATACTATACTATCACTAAATGTCGCATCGGAAAAAAAGAACTGTTGTACAAAAAGCAATATTCCGATTGGTATAATCAAAATACCCACAACACCGACCAACTTATCCAGAACACGAATCATTTCCGACTGTTCTTCATCATTCATTGCCTTTGCCTCAAGCGTCAGCTTGGAAATATAAGAATCCTCCCCTACTTTATCAAGCCTTGCATAACAACTTCCGGACACAACGAAACTTCCGGACATAAGAATATCTCCCGGTTTCTTTGTAATTTCATCCGACTCCCCGGTCAATAGTGACTCATTTGCCGAAATTTCTCCCTCTAACACAATGGCGTCAGCGCAAATCTGATTGCCCGCCTTAAATATAACAATGTCATCCAATACCAGTTTTTCTGCAGGAATAATCTTCTTCTGACCATCTCTTATCACCTGAGCTTTCGGTGCGTTCAGTACGGACAATTTGTCCAGCGTATTCTTCGCTCTGATTTCCTGTATAATACCAATCAAAAGGTTTGCCAGAATTACCGGAAGAAAAGTCAGGCTTCTAAACGAACCCGCTATAATCAGCAATACTGCAAGCACCGCAAAAACAAGATTGAAATATGTAAAAAGATTGCTTTTTATGATTTCCTGGACGGTTTTTGACGGTGGATCCACCGGTTCGTTTGCCCATCCGTTTCGTACATACTCCTGTACCTGTTCCGAGCTGAGACCTTTCTCAATGCTTGCCCGATATCTTGTTGTCTGTCGACGCCTTATCCGTTGTGTTACTTCTTTTGTTTCTTTCTTAATCATACGCACTCCCTAAATGTCTATGCTATATTTTCTGTCTGTAACTAAATATAAAGTTATCACACCCTCACCAACTTGGCAATAATCCTTTCAATGAATACCGGTATGCTTGTCAATTTTTAACGGCTCTGTAACACAATTTTCATAAAAAAGAAAAACCCTTGTACTCTCTGATGAATACAAGGTTTTTAAAGTGCGGGTGACAGGACTTGAACCTGCACGGTCTCCCACTAGAACCTAAATCTAGCGCGTCTGCCAATTCCGCCACACCCGCTTAAATACTATATTTTTTAACATCGTTTCCTGTGACTTTCAAAAACATGACTTTGCGTCTCACTTAAGTTCCGTCTCAGAAACCATGTTTTATAAAACAAAAGGTGCAGGCCTTAACCTGCACCTTAGTGAGCCACTGGGGAATCGAACCCCAGACAACTTGATTAAAAGTCAAGTGCTCTACCATCTGAGCTAGTGGCCCATATTATATTTTTTAAATGCAATGCATTTTAAAAACTATGTGTTATTACTAACCCATAAACTGGGCTAGCTGGATTCGAACCAGCGAATGCAGGAGTCAAAGTCCTGTGCCTTACCGCTTGGCGATAGCCCATTGTGAAAGGTGGCTAGAGGGATTCGAACCCTCGACCTCCAGAACCACAATCTGGCGCGCTAACCAACTGTGCTATAGCCACCATGCTTCTGGTTAAGTCCAGAATGTGCCCGAAGGGATTCGAACCCCCGACCCACGGCTTAGAAGGCCGTTGCTCTATCCAGCTGAGCTACGGACACATGTTATACAAGAAAAATCTGTAATAACAAAGCGGGTGATGGGAATCGAACCCACATATCCAGCTTGGAAGGCTGGTGTTCTACCACTGAACTACACCCGCATACATCGGGGTGACAGGATTCGAACCTGCGGCCTCCTGATCCCAAATCAGGCGCTCTAGCCAAGCTGAGCCACACCCCGTAGTTGCGTTGCCGTTTTTTTCACAGCGCAAAAATTATTATACGGGACGGACGAAAGATTGTCAACAACTTTTTTTAATATTTAAAAATTTTTATGGCTGAATAATTCCACCTGAAGAATTCCGCTGATTATGGCTGAGGCTACTATTCAACCTCTCACTGATAAATTATAAAAAAACATATGATGTTTTTCTGCTTTTTTATTAAATCCTAAAGAATTATAGTGCTAAAACTAAAGAATGCAAGAGTATCAAACTTTCTGTGTGATGCACTCGCGCAAATATCGAATACATTCACGTAAGTAGCATTGAACGAAGAAAGAAATATGAGTATAAAATATATCATTCGACAAAAAATCGAACAATGTAAAGGGCGAAGGAAATATTATGATTTTTTTTCGTTACTATTTGTGTCATCAACCGAAAGATGACGTAATGGAGGTCAAGATGAAAAAACAATTATTTAATTACAAATTTTTTGCAACTGGTTTAATCACTGTACTTTTATCTATTAGTTTAGGTACAAATGCTTATATTATGGCACAAAATATAGATAGAAATGTTAATACCAGTATCAAAAGTTCGGAAAATACTTTTAAAAAAAGTGATATAAATAAGGATGAGGAATTATTAATATCTATAAGCGGAAATGTAACAGATAAAAAAATCAAGTCCATCACAAAAGAAATAGCGGATGATTATAGAATTATTTCCGGTAAATTTAAGATTGACAAAAATCTACCGAAAGAAAAACAAGAAAGACTGAAAAAATATTTGGAAACAAATAATTTTGATACAATCATTGCAGTAGATGTTAAAGATAATATTAATTTGTTTACAGCAAAAAAAACATTAGAAAACAAAAATGTAAATTGTGATGTTGGATACAACTTTAATACAACCAAGGTTGATAATTATGGTGTTAATGATACTTACTCAAATAAACAATACTATCTTAATAATATTCATGCCCAAAGAGCATGGTCAACATTTTCAAGATCAGGTTATAGAGAAATATATGTTGCAGTAATTGACACAGGACTTTATACTACTAATAAAGATTTTAGTGGAATATATTTAAAAAATTATTCAGTAAATATCAGAAATAAAAAGAACGGTGTATATGAAAAACTCTCAGATATGTCTGTACCTGATAAAGATGGACATGGAACGCATGTGGCAGGTATCATTGCGGCAAAAGGCAACAATAGTTTCGCTACTGTTGGCGTAGGAAGTGGATGGATAAATGATTGCGTAAAAATAATGGCTATTAAAGCAGATCACAGACAAAAAGATCAGAATGGGGTAGAAGTTTCGTATTTTAACCACTCCGATTTAATAGAATCTATACAATATGCAATAGAACATGGGGCGGATGTAATAAATATGAGTTTGGGTAGTTATTCATATGATAGCGCTTTTCAAAAGGCAATCGACAATGCCTATAATGCAGGTGTTACTGTAGTTGCGGCTAAAGGGAACGAAAATAAAGACACAACAATTTACTCAAAACCGGAAGGCTATAGTGTAGGTGTCAGAGAACATTATCCTTCTGACTATAATCATGTCATATCAGTATCTGCTACTGATGCCAATAACAAACTTGCCAGCTTTTCAAATTATGGAAATGTAGACATAGCTGCTCCCGGTACCAATATTTATAGTTTAGGGTTAAAAACAGCTAACGGATATAAAATAATGTCCGGAACATCAATGGCTACACCTATAGTATCTGCAACAGTGGCAATGATAAAAGGAATTAATATTAATATTAGCAATGCTCAAGCTGAAAATGTGTTATTAAATACAACTCAAAATATTGGAAGAAGTGCTTATTTCGGAAAAGGTTTAGTAGATACCGGATACGCTGTTCAACATGCTAAATATATAGCATTAAAAGAACAAACTGAAAATATAAAGTCTGTCACTAAAACATCTGCCGGAAATATAAAGATAAAATGGTCTGATAAATATTATTCGGAAGGATATTGTGTAAGTCGTGCAATTTCCAAAAACGGTACTTACTCGAGAATTGCCTCTGTTGAGGGAGAAGATTATTTCGTAGATAAGAATGTAAAAAAAGGAAAAACTTATTACTACAGAGTCATAGGATATATGTATTATTCACAAGGTTCAGGTACTGTAAAGAACCAGAGTGTAGGCTATTCTAAATTTTCAAATATAAAATCTATTAAAATAAGTAAGTAGACCTTATATTTGAATACATGAAAGATATGGCACAAAAATTATCACATTGAAAGATAATATGAAGTGACCTCGCATTTGTAGTTTCGTGGATTTACCTGTAAACTGTTAATTGACAAGATTAATGGTAACAGGATTTACCGCATACAAAGGAGGCCACTTATATGAAAAGAATAAT
>CALWNA010000249.1 GCA_944382505.1 uncultured Lachnospiraceae bacterium | reverse complement strand
GAACCTGTTACGAATGTGTTACCACAGTTACATGTAACGGTTGCTTCCTGGTAATCTGGATGGATCCCTTTTCTCATTACATTCACCTCTTTAAACTTTTTATTCTAATTGGCAACGCCAATTCGTTTTTGCTTATGAAATAACTGTCGAATATCCCGAACTACGTCCGACAACTCAATAGCTTTGATATTATAACATAAGGTTTTATGAATATCAAGCACTTTCTTACGCATTAAAAAGCTATGAATAAAAAAATCATTTTCAGCCATTATAATTTGTCCGGATACGGCTTATCTTTCCAATAAATTCTTTATTGCTTTTTGTATGGGCAAACAAATTGAGAACCTGCTCCACGGCATCTTCTTTTCGCATCCCGTTAATCTCTTTTCTGATAATATAGGAGGCTCCCAATTCTTCACTGTCTAAAAGCAAATCCTCTCTTCTTGTTCCGGATTTTACGATATCCACTGCCGGGAAAATCCGTTTTTCCGAAAGTTTTCGGTCCAGAACAAGTTCCATATTTCCTGTCCCCTTAAATTCCTCATATACAACGTCGTCCATCTTACTGCCTGTATCCACTAACGCAGTGGCAAGAATTGTAAGACTTCCGCCCTCTCGCATATTTCTTGCCGCTCCAAAAAATCTTTTTGGCATATGAAGGGCGGCCGGATCAAGCCCTCCCGACAATGTTCGTCCGCTTGGAGGAACTGTCATGTTGTAAGCTCTTGCCAGTCTTGTAATACTATCGAGAAGAATAATCACATCTTTTCCGTGTTCCACCAATCTCTTGGCGCGTTCTATCACCATTTCCGAAACGCGCTTATGGTGTTCCGGAAGTTCGTCAAAGGTAGAATAGATAACTTCAACACGTTCTCCGCGAATTGCCTCTTTAATATCTGTAACCTCTTCCGGCCTTTCATCTATGAGAAGAATTATCATTTCCATTTCCGGATTATTGGATAAAACTGCCTTTGCGATCTCTTTCAGCAATGTTGTCTTTCCTGCTTTTGGCGGAGAAACAATCATACCTCTCTGTCCTTTCCCTATGGGACTTATTAAATCCATAATTCTCATTGCCGTACTGTGACCATCCGTTTCCAAATGTAATCTTTCATTCGGAAAAACAGGAGTCAGATCCTCAAAATTCGGTCTGCCCAACACTTTGTCCAAAGACTCCCCATTAACACAATCTACATAATAAAGTGCGCCAAATTTTTCATTTTCTCTTTTATCTCTCACACGTCCCGTAACAATGTCACCGGTTTTTAATCGAAACCTTTTTATCTGTGACGGCGCCACATACACATCATCATTTCCCGGAAGATAATTGTCGCATCGGATAAATCCAAATCCATCCGGCATCACTTCTAAAATTCCGGTCCTTTTCAGACTATTCTCATCAACAACCGGTTCTTTATGTTCCATTTCCTTTCGCTCTTCATGGCGAGAAACCTCTTTATGAGATGATTTTCCTTTTTCGGATTCGCTATGGTATGTTTCTCTGTGTGATACTTCTCTGATTCCCGTTTCTTTTTTGGGGGATTCCTTTGCTTCTGATTTTTTTTCTGTCACTTCCAGAATCATGTCCACTAACTGCTGCTTTCTAAGTGTTGTGACTGATTTTATTCCGTTTGTTTTTGCAATTTTCCGCAATTCGCTTACGGGCAGAGACTGCAATTTTTCTCTCATAATGCTCCTTTCTTACCCTGTAATAAAATTAAATTTCTCTATCTTTATATTTTTTATTTATATTGTGGAAATTAATTTATGGGGATGCCCATTAGATTATTTAGATATTATACTTAAATATCTTACCACAATCATTAAAAAAATCATAGTGCAAATTTCTAAACTGTGATATGCTTGTAAATATGAAATAATAAAATTTTATACTTTATTTTAATATGAGACGGTTTTTACCGGATTCTAAATTTATACTTGGGAGGTTTACTATGACAACAAGCGAAAAAGCATTAAAATTACACGCAGATTTGGTTGGAAAAATAAGCACAGAGGCAAAATGCCATGTGAATAGCCGCGAGGATCTTTCTCTCGCATACACACCGGGCGTTGCTGAACCGTGCAGAAAGATTGCTGCCAACCCGGAGGATGTCTATAAATATACATGGAAAGCCAACACAGTTGCCGTTGTCTCTGACGGCAGCGCAGTTCTTGGTCTGGGCAATATCGGACCGGAAGCGGCAATGCCTGTTATGGAGGGTAAGGCCGTTCTCTTTAAGGAATTTGGCAATGTGAATGCGGTACCAATCTGTCTTGATACACAGGACCCGGATGAAATTGTGGAAACCGTTGTCAGAATTGCACCGGGATTTGGAGGGATTAATCTGGAAGATATTTCTGCTCCAAGGTGTTTTGAAATAGAGCGCAAACTAAAAGAAAGACTGGACATACCTGTTTTTCATGATGACCAGCATGGCACTGCCATTGTGGTACTGGCAGGAATCATTAATGCATTAAAGGTGGTCGGAAAAGAAAAAGAAAATTGTAAAGTAGTTGTGAACGGTGACGGTTCTGCCGGTATCGCCATTTCAAAATTACTCTTAAGATATGGTTTTCAGGATGTTACTATATGTGGTCTTTATGGAATTCTTTCTAAGGATATTGAAAATCTTAACTGGGCACAAAAAGAAATGGCTGAAGTTACCAACCTTGATGGAAAAAATGGTGTCCTTGCTGATGCAATGAAAAATGCTGACATCTTTATTGGTGTTTCCGCTCCGGGCATTGTCTCTGAAGAAATGGTTGCCTCCATGAATCAGGATGCCATTCTCTTTGCCATGGCAAACCCTACACCGGAAATCATGCCGGATCTTGCAAAAAAAGCAGGAGCCCGGGTGGTAGGTACAGGCCGCTCTGATTTCCCGAACCAGGTAAATAACGTTGTTGCTTTTCCCGGTATCTTTAAAGGTGCTTTAGAAGGCCGCGCAAAACAGATTACAGAAGAAATGAAACTGGCTGCTGCCTTTGCTTTGGCAAGCCTTGTACCTGAAGATAAACTGAGTGAAGATAATATTTTACCCGAGGCTTTTGATCCTCAGGTGGCAGATGTTGTGAGTAAGGCTGTAAAAGAAAATATTTAAACATAAAATGCCTATTTGGTCAATTTATCAATAACGAACTGATATATTTCCTGACTGTTGTCTTTTTCCTTCCATGTCGCACACATTTTTGAAGCAGTCTCTCTGTCAGGGGTGGCAACATTGATTTCGATCAATGTGCTGTCACCTTCCTTTACCTGACAATGTACAACATAGTCCCCATTGGATGCTCTGTAATAATCCGACACGGTCCCCACTTCATTTCGAAGTTCGTATTTATTGTTAATAAGAAACATATCCACATCATCTACAATGGGATTTGGGATTTTATTTTCAAAAAACTTAAGGCTTTCCCTGCCCTCCGATGTCAAGTGATAATATGATGTATTACGATTTACATTTAGAAACACAAATCCATCCTCTATCAGTTCACTTAATGACTTCTGAACCGAAAAATAATTTGTATACTCATTTTCCAGAAAAAATTGAGATATCTGGGAATTGGTAAGCGGAAATTCCACTTTATTCAGCATATGCATTATGATTAATTTGTATAATGTATCAGCTTCCAGCGCCATTCTTTTACTCCTTTGTATTCAAATCGATGCAATCATTCTCCACAATTTCCCTAATAAAATCAAGAATTTCTTCTCTCCCCTGTTTTGTCTGCGCCGAAAACGGCATTATTTTTGTCCCGGGAACAATATCCAATTTATTTTTTATAATCTTAATATTTTTTTGCTCCTGGCTTCGTTTAATTTTATCCAATTTTGTTGCAATAATAATCGGTTCAAAACCATTTGCCAGTATCCACTCATACATATTTACATCATTTGCCGACGGCTCATGTCTGATGTCTATCAGCAAAAAAACCGCTCTGAGTTTTTTCGACTTATGGAGATAATTTTCTATCATCTTTCCCCATTTTGCTTTTTCCTGTTCTGAAACTTTGGCATAACCATAGCCCGGCAAATCCACGAAATAAAATTCCTTATTCACATTGTAAAAGTTAATGGTCTGTGTTTTCCCCGGTTGCGAAGATGTTCTGGCAAGGGACTTTCTGTTCAGCAGACCGTTAATTAAAGAGGACTTTCCCACATTTGATTTTCCGGCAAATGCTATCTCCGGCAACTTATTATCCGGCAGCACGCTTGTCACTCCGCATACAGTTTCAAGTTCTACATTTTTAATAATCATTTTCGTCCTCCTAACGAAACTACTTTCGCCATATATCTCCCATGTGATCTTATATTTTCCATATCACAAATTTGGTCATACCGCAAATATATTTTCTCTCTTTAATGCCCGCTCCAGTACCTGTTTCATTTCCTCTACAAATATGATTTCTATGCCATCCTTAATTTCATCAGATATTTCTTCTGCTTCCGATGCATTTTTTTCCGGGACAAGAACGGTTTTAATTCCTGCATTTTTTGCCGCCAGAAGTTTTTCTTTCAGACCTCCGATTGGCATTACTTTTCCTCTGAGATTAATTTCACCGGTCATTGCCACTTTACAGTCCACAGGTATTTTTGCCACTGCCGACAATATCGCTGTCGCCATTGTAATGCCCGCTGACGGTCCGTCCTTCGGGACCGCCCCTTCCGGCACATGGATATGAATGTCAAAATCATTAAAGAACTCTTTATCCACACTGTAGTCCGCCGCAATGCTTCTCACAAAGCTTAAAGCAATCTGAGCTGATTCTTTCATGACATCCCCAAGCTGTCCGGTAAGCTTCAATTCCCCTTTTCCCGGCATTGTATTTACCTCAATCTGCAGCGTTGTTCCTCCTGCCGCTGTCCACGCAAGACCCCTGACAATGCCAATGTCATCTTTTTCATTTGCCATGTCAATTAAAAACTTTTTGCGTCCGAGATATTTTTCAATATTTTTTGATGTAACCTTCAGATGTTTTTTGCCATGCTGTACAAGTTTCCTTGCCGCCTTGCGGCAAATCTCGGAAATTTCCCTGTCCAGTTGGCGCACACCGGCTTCTCTTGTATAATTTTGAATAATTGTATTTATTGCTTCATCGGTAATGGTTAATTGGCTTTTCTTAATACCGTTTTTTTCATACTCCTTAGCTATGAGGTGATCCTTTGCAATATGGAATTTTTCATTTTCTGTATAACCTTCCATCTCAATAATTTCCATTCTGTCAAGCAAAGGTTCGGGAATCGTGTTTATGTCATTTGCCGTGGCAATAAAAAGCACTTTTGACAAGTCAATGGGAACCTCTATGTAATTATCCCGAAACATGGAATTTTGTTCCGAATCCATGACCTCCAGCAATGCGGAAGCCGGATCTCCATGAATCCCTCTTCCCAGCTTGTCTATCTCATCAAACAAAATCAGAGGATTTGCTGTGCCCGCCTGTTTTAAGCCTGTGGCAATTCGTCCCGGCATAGCACCCACATAGGTTTTTCTATGCCCGCGAATCTCTGATTCGTCATCCACGCCCCCCAAGCAAATGCGTACATATTTTTTATTTAGCGCCTCTGCGACAGAATGTGCTATAGAAGTTTTCCCTGTACCCGGTGGTCCCACAAGACATACAATCGGGCTGTTTCCCTTTGCCTGCGTCAGTACCCTCACCGCCAGAAATTCCAGCATTCTTTCCTTAACTTTTTCCAACCCATAGTGGTCTCTGTCCAAAATTTCCTGAGCATTTTGTAAATCAGGATTCTCCTCACTTACATTGTTCCATGGCATTTCCAACATATTTTCAATATAAGTTCTGATTACATTGCCTTCCACTGCATTACCGCCAAAAGATTTGTATCTGGACAATTCCTTTCGCAGTTTCTCCTTAATTTCCTCCTCTGCATTCAGTTTTTCGATTCTACTTTCCAGCTCATCTGCATCAGACAGATAGTCATCACCCAATTCTTCCCGTATGACCTGCATTTGCTCACGGAGAATGTGTTCTTTCTGGTTTTTGTCCAGGCGCTGCTTTACTTTTTCTACGATTTCTGCTCTGATAGCACCAATTTCATTTTCATTCCTTAGAAATGTAACAACAATTCCGAATTTTCCGATAATGCTATCCTCTTCCAAGTATGCCTGTTTTGTTTCATAATTCACTTTGGCACGCATAAGTATCTGGAGCATAAGTGTTGAAAGGCTGTTTATATGCATAAGGCTTCTGATTCCGGAGGCTGTCAACTCATGCGTTACTGCATCGTAATTCTTAATCATATCTTTCAATTCACGTACAAATGCTTCTTCCTGATTGGATGTCAGCACATTTTCTTCTTCCCTTTTTTCAATCACTTCACCCTCAAGAAATCCGTCACGGACTTCAAGTGTGCAAATTTCACCCTTTACCTTTGCCTCAACCATAACTCTTACAACATTATCCGGAAGTTTATTCAATTGTTTTATAATTACTACAGTACCTGTTTTATATATGCCATCAAAACCCGGTGTTTCTTCCACCGGGTCTTTCTGTGTAACAACAAATAATTTTTGGCCTTGAATCATTGCTTTTTCTGCTGCAGCAATTGATGCTTTTCTGCTAATGTCAAAATGTACTGTGGTTCCCGGCAATATTGTAAGCCCACGTAAAGGAATTACCGGGATTGTATATTTTTTTTCTGACATATGTTCTCCTTAACTATGCTGTTTTGTCCTTTGATCTTTTTGTTTTACTGTTTTTCGGAACAACCGAATTGTATTTCAGTTCCGGATCTGCATGTCCGTTAATGACATCTTCATTTACAATACATTCCTTTATTGTCTCATCCGAAGGTGTTTCGTACATAATATCCATAACCGCATTTTCCAAAATTGCTCTGAGACCTCTTGCTCCGGTCTTTCTCTCAACAGCTTTCTTTGCAATTGCATGAATTGCTTCGTCCGTAAAAATAAGTTCTACGCCATCTAATTCAAACAATTTTTTATACTGTTTTATCAAAGCATTTCTCGGCTCCGTCAATATTCTTTCCAACGATTTTTCATCAAGAAAATCCAAAGAAACCGTAACCGGAACTCTGCCAATAAATTCAGGTATCAGACCAAATTTTGTCAAATCCTGCGGCATAACCTGTTTGAACAATTCGTCTGCTATCTTATCTGTCTTCTCTTTGATTTCCGAATTAAATCCGATAGAGCTTTTGTCAAGTCTTCTCTCAATTATTTTTTCCAGCCCATCGAACGCTCCGCCACAGATAAACAGAATATTTGTGGTGTCTATGGGAATCAGTTCCTGCTGCGGGTGTTTTCTTCCCCCCTGCGGCGGAACGCTGGCCACAGTACCTTCCAATATTTTCAGTAATGCCTGTTGTACGCCTTCCCCTGACACATCTCTTGTAATGGAAACATTCTCTGCTTTTTTTGTCATTTTATCTATTTCATCAATATAGATAATTCCATGCTGTGCTCTCTCCACATCATAATCCGCCGCCTGAATCAGCTTCAGCAGAATATTTTCTACGTCTTCACCTACATATCCGGCTTCCGTTAATGTTGTAGCGTCCGCTATCGCAAATGGAACGTTTAAAATTTTTGCAAGCGTCTGGGCAAGATATGTTTTTCCCGAACCCGTCGGTCCTAAAAGCAGAATGTTTGATTTCTGTAATTCCACATCCAAATCTCTGCCTGCCAACACTCTCTTATAATGATTGTAAACAGACACGGAAAGAACCTTTTTTGCTTCTTCCTGACCGATTACATACTGGTCTAAAAATTCTTTGATTTCCGAAT
>CALWNA010000248.1 GCA_944382505.1 uncultured Lachnospiraceae bacterium | reverse complement strand
TTACACTTTCAATACTACAATAAGAAAATTCTCCCAAATCAATCTTTGATGTTCCATCATAGTATATAACTTGATTTATTGTGCAACTTTGAACAAAGAATTCATAATTTTGGACATACGGCAGTTTAACTATTTCCATATTATTGAAACTAAAAGCTTGCAATCCCATATACACTACACTACTTGGGATAATAAGTTCTTTTAAACTCCAACAAGAGGAAAATGCATAAGCCCCTATTTTAGTCACGCTATTTGGTATTTCAACTTCTTTTAAATTTGTACAATTCGAAAACGCTGAATCCCCTATACTTATCACACTGTTTGGTATTATCACACTTATGAGACTATCACAGTACGCAAATGCACCATCATCTATTCCAACCACTGTTTTTCCACATATCTTTTTCGGAATAACAATGTCTGTTTCTGTTCCAACATATTCTTGAATCCAACATTTATTAGATGTACTTTTTACTATCCAATCTTCTCCGCTATCTCCATAATCATCACTATTTGTCGTTGGTTCTTCCGTTATGTTGGTTGTTTGTTGTTCTTGATTATCTGTAGTTTCTTCTTGTTTGCTTGTTATTGGCTGCTCACTTGGTTTCGTTGTAGGTTTTTCTGTTGGTTGTGGTATTGTTTGCGGTGTAGTTTGTTTTACGACCTTTTTCTTTACAGTAACTTTACACTTATATTTTTTCTTTCCAACCTTTGCAGTAATAGTAGCCTTACCTGCTTTTTTCCCTTTTACTTTTCCTTTTTTGGTAACTGTTGCAACTTTTTTATTAGAAGAACTCCATTTTATTTTTTTCTTGTTATTCTTCAATTTTAAAGTAACTGTTTTTCCTACATAAATAGTTGCTTTTGTCTTATTCAATTTTACTTTCTTTGCAGCACTTACACTTGTTGTTGGTATCATTGATATTGATAAAACTAATGCAAGCAGAATAGCTATAATTTTTTTTGCCCGTTTCATAAATTTACACTCCTCTTAATTATTTTCTGCACTTTATTCCTCTTTCAGTAATAACATATAAAGAGATGCCATATTCAGTTTTTCCTACTTCTCTTATCATCCCTTGCAATACTGCATCCTTAACTGTCTCTTCTGATGATAACCTAATCAAAAAACTTTCTGCGTATCTTTCTCCTCTTTTCATATGAAATAAAATTTTTTGATATTCTTCCATATAACCTCCTCTATTAACCGATATTGGTTAATGTTATTATATACCACATTCGGTTAACATTCAAGAGAAAGGATGTGATATTTATCTATGATTATTTATGAGAGATTGTGGGAAACAATGAAAGCTAAAGGAATTACGCAATATGCTCTTATAAAGCAGTACCATATTAGTCCTGCCCAAATAACAAGGCTCAAAAGAAATGAAAGCGTTAGCACTCACACCATTGACACATTTTGTAAAATACTAGATTGTAATGTAGAAGACATTATGGAATATACAAAAGAAAACTAGGAAAGCTACAAAGATTTTATTCTTATGCAACTTTCCTAGTTTTCTTTTTAAATAATTACACCATTTCCAAATTCTTCAAGAGTTCCTCAACTCCCTGCTCTGAAATGGCAACATAATACTTATGTGTTACTGCACTGTTGCTGTGCCCCATTTGATTACACAATAAATGTTCGGGAGTATTTAAAGTAGCAAGAGTAGTACCATAGGTATGCCTTAAATAATGATATTTGAAATTTATATGATATCCTCCCTGCAAAGTTCTTGAATGATATTTCATTGAATTTACTGTTTGTATTTTTCCGTTTGGTAGAGAATTCACTAACCCAAGAGAAGAAATCATATTCCCTTTCATATCTTGTATAAAAGTTTGATTTTGTTGCCTTTGTGCTTTTAATTCTTTCTTGTATTGTTCCTGCTGCTGCATTAGATTTTCAAAATACTTTTTTAACTTACTACACATATATATTTTTCTCTTGGCATTTCTTGTTTTGAGAGGTACTAATTTTATTAATCCATCCTGATACTGCATTTGTCTGTCAATCGTAATAATACCATTTTCTAAATCTATCTTATCCCATTTCAGACCGTAACACTCATTGATTCTTAATCCGCAATACTTACCTAACATATAGGCGGTTTCCGCATTTGTGCCTTTAAAATAATTATCTAACTGCTGCATTTCTTGCTTATTAAAATACACTATATCGGTTTCTTCATCAATCTTTTGCTTTGGCATATGTATTTTTGTATCTTTGTTAATACACAGTTTATTGTAAGTATCTATATCTAAATAATTCCTTGAATATGCTTGTCCGAAAATCAGATAAAACATTTTTAAAAATGATTCTGTATAAGAGTAAGCCTTACTCTCTGTATAATAAAGTTCTGCGAGATAATCTTGTATTTCTGCTACGGTTATATCGTCTATATATTTACTTCCAAATCTGTCTTTTAAATGATTATTCCATAAACTATCTTGTTTCTTAATCGTTGTATATGCTTTGCCATTTCTGCCAAACTCACAATATTCCTCAAAGACTTCTTTGACTGTTTTCCTTATGATTTTCTTTGTTGGCTTTTTTTCTGTTTTCGCTTTTATAATTGCTCTTTCTCTTGCTCTAAAAGCCTGCTTTTCTGTTTTAAAGGGATTTCCATTTTCATCTTTTGTTTTCTTTCCCTCTCTCCTTTTTCCATTGACACTAATTGCATACCTAAATCCCCAACAACCATTCTCCAACTGATAAACTCCTGCTAAATTTTCTTTTGACATAATAAAAACCTCCTAAAAGTTGTACTTTTTTGTGTACTTCTTTTAGAAAGTTCTTTTAAAGTTGTTATGAAGTTGTACTTTTTTGTGTACTTTTGCTTTTTCCTAATCTCCTTTATCTATCGCACCTTGCAAAACGTGCAAAAGAACAGGGTCTTGACGCAATCCATGACACAGTACATGAAATGGCAAGAGATGAGGCAAGACATGGTAAAGCATTCGAAGGTCTGTTAAAGAGATACTTTGGCTAGTTACGAGCCATGCAATAAAATGGCAAAACCACGTAGGGGAGTTCACTCACCAATACGTGGTTTTTGTTATTCTATTATATGGCGACAGCCTCCAGTGAGATGTAGCATAGTGAAATCAAACTAGAATGGCTCGTAACTATAAGCTGCAATGCATTTAAATAAAGGATTTTTTAAGAACAGTTCATTTTGCTGACTATTACATTTGCAAAATGACAGTCAATGTAATCCCCCCATTTTACGGTTGGATATTTTTTTTCGGTGCGGAAGTCACAATCGTATTTTGGTAAAGCGCAATAGATGAATTTAGGGAAATGGCAAAAACGATATTCGAAAATTACAACCGTGATTAACCGATAATTTTCGATTTTTCCGTAATTTTATTTTCTCTCAAAAGAAATCTGATTTTGTTGGCGTAAAGATTTAGTCAGTTAAAAACAAAATAAAAAATAAAAGGTAGCCCCATCTTTGGTATAATAGTTTTCGACCAAAAAAACAAAGAAAGGTGGTGCTACCCTCATGGACATTATAAC
>CALWNA010000247.1 GCA_944382505.1 uncultured Lachnospiraceae bacterium | reverse complement strand
TCTGTCAAGCCTTGAGCGTTCGCCAATAACCCTGACTTTCATATTATTCTTATTGGCTCTTTCAATACAATCCTTTAAATAATTTCGAAGCAGTTTCATCAGTGCCTTCACTTCATCTTCCGGTCTGTTCCAATTTTCCGTGGAAAAGGCATACATTGTAATATATTTAATACCTATATCATGCGCATCTTCAATAATTTTTTCTACATTTCTGGCTCCGGCAGCATGTCCTGCATTTCTCGGCATAAATCGCTTTTTTGCCCATCTGCCATTGCCGTCTAATATAATTGCCACATGCTCCGGAATCTTCATTCCTGTCAAATCTATTTTTTCTTCCTTAATAACTCCATTTTTCGCCTTCTTTCGGCAACACAAACAGTAATAAAAGTTTGTTTTTTCACTTACTTCTGTCACAAAGCCTGATTGTAACTTTTCTCAATAATCGAAAACGAGGAAACTATAAGTTTCCTCTCATTTCCGGAAGAAATACATAGATTTATTTCTCCCGTTTCTTTTCACATTGTAATTTTATACTGTCATAATTTCCTTTGATTTTTCTTCTACTGCACTGTCAATTTTCTTAACATATGCATCTGTGGACTTCTGCACATCATCCTGATACTCTTTAATCTCATCTTCAGAAATTCCATCTTCTTTTCCTTTTTTCTTGATTGCATCCATTGCATCTCTTCTGATATTACGAACAGCAACTTTTGCATTTTCGCCTTTTTTCTTAATGTCCTTTACCAGTTCTTTTCTTCTTTCCTCTGTAAGTTCAGGAAATACAAGACGAATAACCTTTCCGTCATTTGTAGGGTTGATTCCTATATCTGACACATTAATCGCATGTTCAATGTCTTTCAGCAAGGAAGTATCCCAAGGCTGAATACAAATCATTCTCGCTTCCGGAACAGAAATATTTCCAACCTGCTGTAACGGCGTAGGTGTTCCATAATAATCAACTTTAATCTTATCCAAAACGTGAGGATTTGCACGTCCCGCTCTGATTGTAGTAAATTCCTCATTTAAATTTTTGAGAGATTTTTCCATTTTGTTTTCATAATTCATTAATAACTCTTCCATTTTCTTTCATTCTCCTTTAATTACTATCGGTTGTTGTCTATATCTATTTTCTTTCAATCGAGATCTCCGATATTATATTCTTGTTATACAGTAATCTTTGTGCCGATTTTTTCACCTGATACCGCTTTTTCAATACTATCCTGTTCATTTAATCCGAATAACAGCATTGGCATCTTATTTTCCATTGCCAGAACACTGGCCGCCAAATCAATAACACCTAACCTGTCATCAACAATTTTGCTGATAGGCAGCTCGTCATATTTTTTTGCATTTGGATTTACAGCGGGATCGCTGTCATAAACTCCGTCAATCGCCTTTGCGCCAAGAATGCAGTCTGCTTCTATTTCGACAGCTCTCAATACCATTGTCATGTCCGTCGAAAAATACGGATGCCCTGTACCACCTGCAAAAAAGACTACTTTTCCGTTTTTCAAATCTGCTACTGCAGCATCCTTGGAAAAAAGTTCGGTCCATGTACCACATATAAATGGTGTGTAAATGCTGGTATCCATACCTTCTGTCCTGAAAATTTCAGAAACATACATGCAATTCATAATCGTTGCAAGCATCCCAATCCCATCAGCCTTTGGCCTGTCAATCTTATTGCTTGTGCGACCTCTCCAGAAATTCCCGCCGCCAATGACAATTGCAACCTGAACTCCCTGATCGACTATCTTTTTGACTTGCTTTGCGACGGCAATACAGGTATCCTCGTCAAAACCTGTCTTTTTGTCACCGGCAAGAGCTTCGCCACTTAATTTCAATAAAACTCTGTTCATTTTCAAACCCTCTCTTGTGTTAAAAGCTAAAAATAGAATATCATATCTCAATTAAAAAATAAAGGATAATCTTGCATACCGATACGCTGCTGCTGGTAAAAATTAACTGATATCAACAATAACATATTCCGAATGTTTTCCGGTTCTAATGGGATATGCCCATCCCGCAAAACCGGACGATACAATCACCTTGCATTGTCCTATCTGATATTCTCCGTAATTTAACTGCCCCATCCATTCGCTGACAATTCCCACAGGCCATATTTGTCCTGCATGAGTATGCCCTGACAATTCAATATCCACACCCTGCCGTCTGTTTTCTTCCGCTTCTATGGGTTGATGGTCCACCATAATAATAAACTTTTCCTTATTCGCATTTTTTAATATTTCTTCAACCGATGCCCTTTTGGAATCATTTTCCCATGCCGCATCACCCCTGCCTGCAAGAATCAAATCCTGACCGATTTCCACATAATCATCTTCCAATATATTTATATTATTTTGTTTTATTGTGTTTTCCAATTCCTCATTTGTAAATGTGCGATTGTTTGTATAAGGTTGCCTGTCATGATTTCCATATACATAATAAATCCCAAAATTACTCTTTATTCCACCCAGCATTGCAAAAACTTCTTCCATATCATCCTTAGAAGTTCCTTCTTCCACAATGTCACCGCCAAGAATCACAATATCCGGTTTCTTTTGATTAATTTCATTTATCTTGTCTTTCAGTATTTTTTTCTTCTGAACAGTTCCATAGTGCATGTCTGTAATAAGAGCCACCCTGTAACCTTCCCTTCGGATATTTTTTTCCGTAGCAACAGTATAATCTGTTTCTACAACATTTCCCATGTTATAAAAACCATACCCCATAATAATCGCTGCAATTACAATTGGAATGATTCCGCATCCATAAATTTTTTCCCAGATTTTCGCACCTTTGATACTGTGATTTCTGACGATTTTTTTCACAACAAAAACAATTAAGTCAAGCACCGCGGAAACGGCAACAACATGCAGTAAAACAATCGCAATGGTACTAAAAATATTTACGGTAAAAAAAGTTATAATCACTGTTAATATCACAAAGAATACTTTAACGCTTCTTTTGTCTGTTCTTATTTTATAAAAACCTGCAAGACGTTTCATTCGGAAATATATGTATATTCCAATCAAAACCACTGTCAGAATCAATAATATCATAAAACCCATTAATTTCATCTCCTGACTTTTTAAGATATATT
>CALWNA010000246.1 GCA_944382505.1 uncultured Lachnospiraceae bacterium | reverse complement strand
ATGGGCTCCTGTGCCTACTTTTTTATGTAAAAATGAAAGAAGCTCTAAACCTTACCCCCAAGTAAAGTTTAGAGCCTTTTGTTTATATTGAATAAAACAGTTGCAACGTTGCCATAATGATACACAGGAGGTATTTATGGAAGATACAATTAACTTATTAAAAGAATGTGATGCCGGAACGAAAATGGCAGTGGCGTCTATTGACGAAGTGTTGGAACATGCCAAGGGAAAAAGCATGATAGATATATTGGAAAAAGAAAAACAAATACACGAATCCTATGGAAATATCATTCATGAGTATCTGTTGGATAAGGAATCAGAAGGCAAAGAACCCAATCCTCTTGCCAAAGGAATGGCGTGGATGAAAACAAATATGAAAATGACATTTGACGACGGTGACAGTGCGATTGCAGATATAATGACTGACGGATGTAATATGGGAATAGAATCTTTGAAACAATATGTTTATAAGTATCCTGATGCGGAGGATAAAGCGAAAAAAATAGCCTATGACCTTATAGAAGAAGAAAGAAATATGATTAATTACCTAAAGGGTTTTCTATAATGAAAAAAGATTTTATTAAGTGTGGCGTTGCAGGATGCTGTATGGAGTTGTTTTGGACGACATTTTGCGGAATTAAAAAGAAAAACTACAAATTAATCGGTCAGACTTCCATGTGGATGTTTCCCATATACGGAATGGCATCGCTGATAAAACCGATAAGTGGGAGATTGAAAAAACATAATAAAGATACTTTTGAAAGAGGTATGATTTATACAATGGGCATTTACGCGGCAGAATATACTACCGGAAAGTTGTTAAAGAAGAAAGACAGATGCCCCTGGGATTACAGCGACAGCAAGTATAATGTAAACGGACTCATAAGACTGGATTATGCTCCCTTGTGGTTTGCGGTGGGATTAATATTTGAGAAAATGTTAAATGGAAAAAGCCGGACAGGTAATTAGAAAATACTTGTCCGGTTTTCTTATATGAGTGATAGCCATGGTATTTATGCACCATAAGTTTATTGCCTGAAAAATTTCATTATTTTATCGATTCTCGAAGTCATCGAGAGAAACAGCATGTCCACAAGCGTGACGGCAACCATAGATTCTACAACGACAACAGCTCTTGGAACAATAATGGGATCATGGCGCCCTTTAATATTGATATTGATATCTTCTCCCGATTTATTTACAGTTGTCTGTGTTTGGGCGATGGAAGGCGTTGGCTTGATTGCTGCTCTCAGTATAATCGGAGAACCGTCGCTAATGCCTCCGAGAATTCCGCCGGCGTGATTCGAAGTTTTTATGATTTTTCCGTTTTTCATTTGAAATCCGTCATTATTGGCAGACCCTGTGGATGTGGCAACCTTAAAACCGTCGCCGATTTCGAATCCTTTGACAGCCCCGATTGACATAACCGCTTTTGCCAGACTGGCATCTAACTTATCAAAAACAGGCTCGCCAATTCCTGAAGGCATGTCGGAAACGACGCATTCGATAATTCCTCCGCAGGAATCCATTTCAGCCATTTTTTCTTTCAGCATAGCCTGCGCCTTTTTTGCGGCATCTTTGTCCGGCATATACATTGGATTGTTTCTTATTTCATCCGGATCGAATTTGCCGTAGTCAATTTCTATATTTCCAATAGATTTGGCGTAAGTAGTAATGCGGATGCCTAATTTATTAAGGATTTGTGTGGCAATGGCGCCGGCGGCCACACGTCCGATAGTTTCTCTTCCGGAAGAACGTCCGCCACCTCTGTAATCTCTGAAACCAAATTTTTCATCAAAGGTAAAGTCGGCATGCCCCGGCCGGTAATATTGAGAAATCTGACTGTAATCTGCAGAACGGTGATCTTTATTGTGTACCAACATTGAAATAGGGGTTCCTGTTGTCTTTCCCTCAAAGATACCGGACAATATTTCAACGATATCATCCTCATTGCGCTGGGTGGTAAAGGAAGACTGCCCCGGTTTTCTTCTGTCTAAAAAAGACTGAATATCAGTCTCACTGAGGCTGATGCCGGCAGGACATCCGTCTACAACAACCCCGACAGCTTTTCCGTGGGATTCTCCCCATGTCGCTATTTTAAATATGTTACCATATATTGAACCTGCCATAGTAACCTCCAAACGTTAATATTATTTTTATAATAAATAAAATTTAGGAAAGCACGTATTTTTCCGCATTCCTGTATCATCACAAAGATTATAGCAATTAAATGTAATAATATCAAACAAAACCCAAAACAAATTTTATCTTGCTTAAATTATTTTTAGATAATATAATGTAAAAAGTTTGTTTGTTTTGAAGAAGAAAATATAGTATTGAAATTAAGAGGTAATTTATGTTTAAAATCTTAGCAAAAGATGGTGCGGCAAAGCGTGGGGAATTCCATACCGTTCATGGAACAATTCACACGCCGGTGTTTATGAATGTTGGCACGGCAGCAGCCATAAAAGGAGCGGTGGCCGCTGAAGATTTAAAAGAAATTAAAACCCAGGTAGAACTATCCAATACCTATCATCTGCATGTCAGGCCGGGAGATGAAATTGTAAAAAAACTGGGCGGACTGCACAAGTTTATGAACTGGGATCGGCCGATACTTACCGACTCTGGAGGATTTCAGGTATTTTCTCTGGCGGGACTCAGAAAGATAAAGGAGGAAGGGGTTTATTTCAGCTCCCATGTTGACGGACGAAAAATTTTTATGGGACCGGAAGAAAGTATGCAGATACAATCAAATCTGGCTTCAACAATAGCCATGGCATTTGACGAATGCCCTTCCAGTGTGGCGGACAGAAACTACATACAAAATTCCGTTGACAGGACAGCAAGATGGCTGAAACGCTGTAAGGATGAAATGAACAGGTTGAACGGTTTAGAAGAAACAATTAATAAAAATCAATTGTTATTTGGAATCAACCAGGGAGGAATCTATGATGATATCAGAGTAGAACATGCAAAAAAAATATCAGAACTGGAGCTTGACGGTTACGCTATTGGCGGTTTGGCAGTTGGGGAATCCCATGAAGAGATGTACCGGATCATAGAGACGGTTGTTCCAAATCTTCCTCAGAATAAACCCGTGTATCTGATGGGAGTGGGAACCCCTGCAAATATTCTGGAATCCGTTGAGCGCGGCGTAGATTTTTTTGACTGTGTATATCCGTCAAGAAATGGACGACATGGTCATGTGTACACAAATGCAGGAAAGCTAAATCTGTTTAATGCAAAATATGAGATTGATGACAGACCGATCGAAGAGGGATGCCAGTGTCCTGCCTGCAGATATCATTCCAGAGCATATATACGACATTTGCTTAAAGCAAAAGAAATGCTTGGTATGCGTTTATGCGTATTGCATAATTTGTATTTTTATAATACAATGATGGAAGAAATCAGAAAAGCAATTGAAGCTGGAAAATACAGTGAATATAAAGCTGAAAAATTAGATGGCTTTAAAGAAAATGACAAAAAATAGGAGGAATTAGAAAATGGCAGAATGGGG
>CALWNA010000245.1 GCA_944382505.1 uncultured Lachnospiraceae bacterium | reverse complement strand
ATAGGTAAGTCTCCTTTCGGTTATTTTGTGGTGATTTAATTATAAAGGATATGGGCTCCTGTGCCTACTTTTTTGCTTAAAAAAATAAAAAGGTTCTAAACCTTACCCCCAAGTAAAGTTTAGAACCCTTTTTTACATCTGTGGAAGCTGCAAAAATAGCGTGGGAAAAAGTATTGACATATCTTGTTGATACAATTATAATACAATTGTATTAATTGAAATAGTACAATTAATGTTATGCGAAATGTACAAAAATGCAATCATGGCATGGCGCATGTATAATAATGTATAGGAGAGAGAAATGTTAGAGACAAGAAATTTAAAAAAAATTTATAAAACAAAAAGAGGCGTATCCGTTACGGCATTAAAAGATGTTTCGTTAAAGTTCCCCGAAAAAGGTATGGTTTTTCTTTTGGGAAAATCAGGAAGTGGTAAGTCTACTTTATTAAATCTGCTGGGAGGACTCGATCAATATAGTGATGGTGAAATTATCATTAAAGGAGAGTCGTCAAAGAATTTTAGCCAGAGTCAGTTTGATTCTTATCGTAATACATATGTAGGCTTCATTTTTCAGGAATACAATGTATTGGAAGAATTTACTGTTGGAGCCAATATTGCGCTGGCGATTGAATTGCAGGGCAGAAAAGCCGAAGATTCAGAGATTAATGATATTTTAAAAAAGGTTGATTTGGATGGGTTTGGAGACAGAAAACCAAACGAATTGTCCGGAGGACAAAAGCAGAGAGTGGCGATTGCCAGGGCATTGGTGAAAAATCCGCAGATTATTATGGCCGACGAGCCGACAGGAGCTTTGGATTCCGCAACGGGCAGGCAGGTTTTAGACACACTGAAAAAACTGTCCGCAGACAAATTGGTCATCGTGGTTTCTCACGACAGAGAATTTGCAGAACGATATGGAGACAGAATCATTGAACTGGCAGACGGAAATGTTATCAATGATGTTGAGCGGACTACCGGATATGCAAATACGGATGTTCAAAATGGGTTCCAGGGCAATCAAACTGTTTCGTATGAAGTAGAGGAACAGGGGATTGTCTTTGAGAAAGATACAATGATCATTCCGGCAGGATATCATCTGACAGAAGCTGACAGGAATAAAATAAACGAATATATCAGTAATCTTGGCGGACAACTCAACGCAAAAATCAGCAAAGGAGACGGTGGAAAATTTGCTGCCACAGATCAGAGTAAAATTAAAATGGAAAGTGGAAATTTCCAATTAATTAAATCAAAGCTTCCAATGAAAAATTCGTTTAAAATCGGAGCAAGTGGTCTGAAACATAAAAAAATCCGGCTGGTTGTAACAATTTTGCTTTCTTTTATTGCATTTACAATGTTTGCTCTGGCGGATACTTTCAGCAGTTATGATCATATAAATACATGTACAAATTCTATTAAAGATACAGAAATAACTTATGCTTCGGTGGCGAAGTCCATGAAATATACAGACGATGGATTTTCTTATTGGATAGACTGGGGATTTTACCTGACAGAGGAAGATATCGATGCAATTAATAAGGATACAAATCTTGGTTTTCAGGGAGTATATGTTCCTGACGAAGACTTATCCATGAATAATTATGATAAAAGCGTACAACTAAGTGAAAATGATGAGTATAATCATTATGCGACAAGCTTTTCCGGGTTCGCGGAAATCTCAAAGAACGGATTGGATAAAATGGGATATGAGCTGGTGGCCGGAGTTATGCCGGATGGAAATAAAGACGAAATCGCCATCAGTGAATATGTATACGAAACTTATGCGAAGGCGGGGTATCTGGAAAATAATGATGTAAATCAAAAACAGAATATAGAGAGATATGAGGATTTTATTGGAAAGAAACTCCTGATTGGATCTGCAGAGTATACGGTTACAGGTATTGTGGATACAAAAGTGGATATGCAAAGGTATGCAAAAATTTCTGAGGATATGACAAAAATGTCTACAACAGAAAGACTTGCGTCTTATGCACTTTCCAACGAACTGGGAAGTATTCAGTCATATAGCCTTTCTTGTATTGCAATCACAGGTCAGGGACGTGTTCAAAAAATGCTGGAAGAGAACGGTAATTTTATCAGCATGAATCAGTTTAGTATGTGGCTGGAAAGAGAAGGAAATTATGCTGATGCGACAAGCATTGCAAAATTGTCAGACATTGATATCTCAAAGGTTACATGGATTGACGGAGAGAGAAAACAGCTTGGCGACAAAGAGATTATTGTTTCCTCGGATTCATTTTCTACTGACACAGACGATCATCTCAGCATGAGTGAAGTGCTTGAAACAATTAAAAATGCGCCGGAGTATACAATGTCCTATGCTAAATATCCGGATTATGATTATGTAACAGAAGAGGGATGGAAGATTGTCGGGGTGATAGACACTACTGACGGAAATGAGAAATATAGTGATTTGTATGTTCTTCCGGATGGATTTTATGATAAAGGTTGGGATGAAGGACAGGGAGACTATGCTTTTGCAGTGGCTTCTATGCCGGAAAGCAAAGATGCAATTAAAGATTTGGTGACCTACTGCAACACGGAACAGAATGGAATGAAATACAAAATGCAGAATTCAGTGACCTATGAATTGGATTCCGTCAATGAGATATTAGAGATACTTTCAAAAGTATTTTTGTATGTGGGAATCGGTTTTGCGCTGTTTGCAGCATTAATGCTTTCAAATTTTATAGCCACAAGTATTTCTTACAAAAAACAGGAAATCGGTATTTTGAGAGCAATAGGGGCAAGAAGTAATGATGTATTCCGAATCTTTTTCTCCGAAAGTTTTATCATTGCAATGATTAATTTTGTGCTGGCGTGCATTGGAACAGGCATCGCAACAGCAGCTATTAACGGAGCAATAAGAAATGAAGCGGGTATTTTGATTACAATACTGAATTTTGGAGTGCGCCAGATAGGACTTCTCTTTGTGATTAGTATATTTGTTGCAGCGGTGGCAAGTTTTATTCCGGTGTACAAAATAGCTTCAAAGAAGCCGATTGAAGCAATCAGAAACAGATAATTTTTTCCATAAAAAGGACAATCACAATTTCAATGTAACATAAACAGAACATTGAATTTGTGAAAGTCCTTTTTTATATGTTAAATTATATTTAAAATTTGCTTGATTTCGACAAAATGTCATATTATAATAAACATGTCAACTATATATATCATATGTAACGTCATATTTATATTAAGGGGGAAACACCAATGAAATATGAAGTGTTCGTAGAGGATATAAAAAGGGGCATAGAAGAAATCGTAAGAGAAAAACTTGAAGACGGTGTTGTGGTAGTCAGAAATGTTATGAAAAATAACAATGTGTCAATGAAAGCTGTAAGTATTACAAGAAAGGGGGAAAATGCAACACCGACAATTTATTTAAAAGATTATTATAAGGAGTATGAACTGGGAAAAAGCATTGAAAGTATATGTAATGAAATATTTGAAATTTATATGGATGGCATTGATCGGTTTAAAAAGAGTGTAAATATGGATGAATTTTCTGATTTTGATCAAATAAAAGAAAAAATTTTTTATAAAATAATAAATTTTGAAATGAATAAAAAGCTGCTCAGAGAACTTCCACATTTTAAGTTTCACGATCTTGCAATTATTTTTTTCATTATGGTGAATTGTGACGACAAAGGACAGGCAACGGCACTGATACATAATCAGCATCTGGAAGCATGGGGAATATCTTTCGAAAGACTGAAAAAGGTGGCATTTAACAATACATGGGAAAAGTATCCGGCTGTTATCAGAAAGATGGAGGATATAATATCAGAGATGATCATGAAAGAAATCATGGATGAAGAGGATGAGGAATCCGATATTATAAAAGAGGATTCTCATTATGGAAGTTATGATTATGAAAAAATCGAGAATATTATCAGGGAAGAAGTGGAAAATCTCAAGGCCGACAAAGAGATGGAAATGTATGTGCTTACAAATAACATTCGTTTTAATGGGGCAACCTGCATTACTTATCCCGGAGTAATTAAGCGGTTTGCAGAGGAGCACAACAGTGATGTGTATATTATACCCAGTTCCATACATGAAGTGATTCTGGTGCCGGGAATTGATTGGGAAAAAGAAAAAGTCAATGAAATGATTGTTGATGTGAATGATCATGAACTGGATCCGGTGGAAATATTGTCTGATCATGTGTATATTTTTAAAAGAGAAGATGGGGAAATATCTTATTAAAAAAATGCATCCGGCGGGAATCGAACCCACATTTCCGCCTCCGGAGGGCGGCGTTCTATCCGTTATACTACGGATGCAATAAGCGCTTTGCAGATATTATCTCAAAAGATTTGTTCCGCAGAAATATGAATAACTTGGGAATCTGTAAAAACAGGCTTCCCAAGTTATTTTACATTAGATGGAAACTTTTATCAACCTGTAAATTATTGTTAAAGGGACTTATTTTTCGTCATGTTGAATTTTTAGCTGTTTTTTGTTATGATGTGTTTATTATATTTATAAGGAGAGATAGTAAGGTGGATACGGAAGAAAAGAAATTAACCAGCTCTGAGATTGAAAAGATGCTCAAGGAAGCAGAGGCAGTTCATACGCAGAGAAGAACATCCAATAAAAATAGAAAAAAGAAAAAGAAAATCAGAATCGATATGATTATTGCGGCAGTAGTAATTCTTGCAGTTATTGCAGGCGTTATCGGATTGATCGTGCATTTTGCGGGAAAATCTACCGATTCTGCCAGCACTGCAACAAATGATAATCCGTTAATAGAGGAAAAATATCCTGAGATTTCCGACGTCATAAAAAATTATCTTGAGGCTTATCTGCTCGAGGATTCTCAGGAAAGGCTGGCAATATTGGCACAGTATGTGGATAATATGGGAGATATCAGCGAGGGCGATGTGGCTCAGAGAACATATATTGATAGTTATTCAGACATTGAATGTTACACAAAGGAAGGACCATATGAAAACACATATGTAGTTTATGCATATTACCATATGGAATTTAAAAATATTTCCACAAGTGCACCGGGTATCACAAGATTTTATGTGATAAGGGATTCCAATACGGGAAATGTTTATATTCATAACGGCGTCAGCGGCGATGTGGAGAAATACATTGAAGATGTTACAAAGGATGAAGATGTACAGGAGCTGTTCCAGGAAGTCAATATGGAGTTGGAAGAAGCGTTGGCATCCGATGAACGCTTAAAAGAATTTTTTGACAAAATGCAGACGGAGACAACCCAGGAGACAGAAACAACCCAGGCAGCTACGACACAGCAGGAAACAACCCAGGCAGCTACGACACAGCAGGAAACAACCCAGACAGCCACAACCCAACCAGTCACAACGACAGCATCAGGGGATAATTAATAAGATATGATTAAAAAATGTTATATAGTTGGTGCCGGAGATAATTCCGGCACCAAATTTCATAAAGGAATTAATGAATATGTTATTGCAGCAGACGGAGGCGTGGAAAAACTAAAAGCGTTGAACATAACTCCGGACCTTATATTGGGAGATTTTGATTCCCTTGGATATGTTCCACAGGGAGACAATGTGCTGATATACAAAGTGGAAAAAGATGATACGGATATGATGTTGGCAGTAAAAACGGCGGTGGAGCTCGGATATAATGACCTGGAACTGTTTGGCGGCACAGGAGGTAGAATCGATCATACCATTGCCAATTTTCAGACGATGTTGTGGGCATCAAAAAGAGGATGTCATATAAAAATGACAGATAAAGATTATATATATTATGTTATAACAGACAGCAGTATTACCGTTAAA
>CALWNA010000244.1 GCA_944382505.1 uncultured Lachnospiraceae bacterium | reverse complement strand
GCTTTCTCTATGATTTTGTCAATCAAATCAACGTTATTTTTATTGGCGTCTGCATAGGCAAGCGTTTCTTCTATTTCATTATGATTAATAAATTCTTCTGCTTTTAGTGATTTTACATTATACATATTGCGCTTCCTTTCTTTCTATGCTTACATCTTATCGGTAATCTCCTCTGTCAACTACAATATGATAGCCTATTGACTGCATCCGTTTTTCCAGACAACTGCGGCATTCTGCCGCCTCATCTCCCGTACATATTTTATTGTTGTAAAGTAAATATTTTTTTCTCACATCTGCGGGTGATAAATTCGGCATTACAACATTCGCTCCCCAGAGAATTCCCTGCTCCCGTCCCGTCGGATGAATCGTGCCGAGAGCCGTTGTCGCTGGCAAAAGAACATGTGGATTCATCAGCCGGATAATACTTAACAGTCTCAGCGTCATTTCCAGACTTCCCTGCTGCCGGTTCCCAAAAGGCGTGTCCTTGTGTGGAATAAACGGGCCGATTCCAACCATATGCGGCTGCAGTTTTTGAATAAACTCCAAATCATCCAACAGTGTGTCGGTTGTCTGCCAAGGAGAACCTACCATAAATCCACATCCCACCTGGTAACCGATTTCCTTTAACGTAAACAGGCACGCCTTTCGATTTTCCAATGACAATTCTTTTGGATGTAATTTTTTATAATGTTTCTCATTGGCCGTTTCGTGCCGCAGAAGATAGCGGTTTGCACCGACTTCATACATTGCCTCGTAGAAATCTCTTGTTTTCTCACCTATGGACATAGTAATTGCACAGTCCGGAAATTCTTTTCGGATACTTTTTATAATGTCACAAATATGCTCTTGTGAATAATAATTATCTTCACCACCCTGCAACACAAAAGTCCGAAATCCCAGCTTATAACCCATTTTACAGCAGTCTAAGATTTCTTTTCCCGTAAGGCGGTAGCGTTCCGCATTCTGATTACTTCTGCGGATTCCACAATAGTAACAATCATTTTTACAGTAATTGGTAAATTCTATCAACCCCCGGATATAGATTGCATTGCCATAAATCTTTCTGCGAACATCATCTGCACATTGGCGCAAATATTCTAAAATCTCATTGTCCTCTGTCTCCAAAAGCATGCGCAGCTCTTCTCTGTGCACGGATTTTCCATTTTTCAGTCTGTCGATTATATTTCTGTACGGATTTATTGTTTTTAGAAAATTCATAGATTTCATTCGCCTTAATATTTATACTTCTTATTGCAAATATTCTTTGATATTACTGAAACATTGGTTTAACATATCACAATCCACACTGCCGTCCGGTGCAAATGCCGTTGCTTCTACAGTATAATCCCCTGAATAATTTTTATCTTTGATAAATGCAAAAAACTCTTCAAAATTAATATTGCCTTTCCCTATCGGAAGGGTTTTCAGCTTATCCCATTCCATATACCCTCCGGCATAATCGTTAATATGCAGATGTCTGACATGTTTGTCTTTCCATAACCAGTTATAATCATCCTCGTAAATCAGATTCATCTGATTATGAAACGCCGCCATTTTTGTGTCAAAAATGAAATGTACGTCAGGATATTTTTCTGTCAGCTCGCACCAATGCTTCATAGGGTCTTCCTGATTACATACAACATTTTCAATCATTAAATCAATATTATGCTTTTTCGCGATGGTCTCCAAATCGTCATATGCCTTAATATTATTTTCCATTCTCTGATCGGAGATTTCTCCATTCCACAAATGTACAACCAGCTTTGATGCTTTAATATCATTTGCGATCTGACAGTTTATTTCAAATCTTTTCAGAGCTGTTTCCAAATCATCCGCTTCATCTCTCCCAATATTTTCCCCAATGCGTTTATCACAGTGCATTACCGGAAAATTCAAGGACATCCTGTTTAAGTCGGCAACAATTTCTTCTGCCTTATCATACCATGTGCTGTACATCATAAATTCAAATCCATCACATTGAAGATTCTCTGCAAACTTTTCTATCAATTTATGATTTCTTCCATTTGGTCTTCCGATAATTGCCCCTGTGGAACATAAAACCTGATTCATTGCTTCACCTTTTTCATCCTTCTCTTACCGGTACACTCCTCCACCGTCAATTTAAACACGTTGGTGACAGGTATTGGGGCTTTGTCATAGGCAAAGTTTTCTGAATTATAGTGTTTCATCAATATATTCAATGCATTTTCTTTTTCTTCCTCCGGTAAAATCTCCACAATGCCGCGTCCAATGACACTTTCGTATTCCATTGTGCAGTTTCTCTTTTCAGAATCCAGAACCAGACGATGAGAACAGTCCATCTCAAAACCTGCCTTGTTGTTATTTGCTATCAGTTCATATTTTTTCCCCTCCGTTGCGCCGTGGAAATATAGAACAATCTTTCCATCTTCTATCTGCATACCAAAATTAAGCGGCACAATATAAGAGTATTCTCCATCATGAAATGCCAATCTGCACACATCGCATTTTTCTATTACTTTTACAATCTCATCAAAATCCTTTATTTCTCTGTCTGTCCGTCTCATATATCCTCCGTATTTTCCAATTGCTGCTTACTTTTTATAATGATTCGTATTTTCCGCTGCGCTAATTGATTGCAAAATATAATAACACAATAATGCCCAATACAATTCTGTACCAGCCAAATATCTGGAAATCATGTTTTTTTACATATCCCATTAAAAATTTGATTACGAGTAAAGAAACTACAAAAGCCACAACCATGCCAATAATAAGAACTGAAAGTTCCGTACCTGTATATGAGAACCCAAACTTAATCATCTTTAAAGCACTGAGTCCGAACATCACCGGCACTGCAAGGAAAAATGTAAATTCTGCCGCCGCCACTCTTGACACACCAATGAGCAACGCTCCGATAATTGTGGAACCGGAGCGTGATGTCCCCGGAATAATGGATAATACCTGAAACAAGCCAATCAGAAATGCCGTTTTATATGTAATATCCGATAATTCTTTTGTTTTGGGCACACGTGTTTTATTCCATCGTTCAATCACAATGAATGCAATACCATAAATAATCAGTGTCGCCGCAATAATGGTCGGTGTGTGAAGATGTGCTTCAATATAATCATCAAACAAAATTGTTACTATGGCTCCCGGAATACAGGCCACCACAACTTTAAACCACAAAGAAAATGTATCTTTCTTTATCACCGGCTTTGTTTTGTCTTTCCATTGAAAAGGAAACATTTTATCCCAAAACAAAAACACGACTGCCAAAATAGCGCCAAGCTGAATTACCACAAAAAACATTTCCTTAAATTCATCACTTACATTCATTTGGATAAACTCATCTACCAGCAGCATATGTCCTGTACTACTAATAGGAAGCCATTCTGTAATTCCTTCCACAATTCCTAAAAAAATGACTTTCAGAAGTTCTATGAAATCTAATATCATTGTGTAAAATCCTCCTTTGAAATAACAAATGTCATTTTACCACAGCATTGCAATTAATAAAACTTATAAATAATATTATTTTTGTTAAATTATTTTATTCTTTACTTGAAAATGAAAATAATTTTTCAAAAAACAATCAACATAACTTTTTCCGAAACGCTCTTGATTATCATTGATCTATTTAATATTATTTTATTATACACAATTCATATGAGATAGGAGATAACATACATGAACAGAAAAAAAGTTGCATTTATATGTGTCCATAATTCCTGCCGAAGCCAGATTGCCGAAGCATTGGGCAGACATTTTGCTTCTGATATTTTTGAAAGTTATTCTGCGGGTACGGAAACGAAACCACAGATTAACCGGGATGCTGTCCGTATCATGAAACAACTTTACGGCATAGATATGGACAAAAAACAATATTCCAAATTGATTTGTGATATTCCCACACCGGACATTGCAATTTCAATGGGCTGCGATGTGGGCTGTCCTTATATCGGGAAATCTTTTGATGACAACTGGGAACTTCCTGATCCTACCGGAGAGTCTGACGAAGTTTTTAAAGAAGTCATTTCGCAGATTGAGCAAAACATATTGAAACTGAAAGATAAATTGCAAAATGAGTCCTAACCCTTCTTTCCCTTTCCTTCATTTGTCTTATTGCGCATTAAATCAAACATTTTTGTTTTTTTCTCTATATTTATTAAATATAATGCTGTATAATAAACTTAATATTTTAACAGACATATTGTAATATTTCATACAAGACGAAATTTCCAAGAGAAAGGACAGAACTTTTTATGGAAAGCACTTATAAAAAAAGCGGGTATCTTAACAGTGAATTTAAAATTTTTCATTTAGTAGATAGGCAAATAAAAAATTTTGATTATCATTACCATGATTTTTACAAAATTCTTATCTTTCTGGGCGGCAATGTGAGTTACTCTATCGAAGGCAGGGAATATGACCTGCATCCGAATGATATTATTCTGGTAAATGCGGGAGAAATTCATCGGGCGGTAGTTCATGACAGCTCTCCCTATGAAAGAATTATTCTTTACATATCTTCCGACTTTTTTAAAACTTACAAAACAGAAAATTATGACTTGTTTACCTGTTTTCATCAGTCACAAAAACAGCATTCAAATCTGATTCGATTACCCGACTATGCATATGAGAAAATTCGACCTGTGACAACTGATCTGGCAGACTCCTTTCATCAAAATGATTTTGCCGCCTCTCTCTATCAAAAAGTAAAGTTTATTGAATATTTAATTATTCTCAACCGCATTATAATGAGCGAACATTTAAATTATACACCGGCAGTAACATCCAATGCTACTGTCCTAAACATTATGAAATTTATTAATGAACATATCACGGACAATCTTTCCATTGATACCATCGCTACAAACATTTTTCTCGACCGTTCCTACATCATGCATTTATTTAAAGCAGAAACCGACCTGACTATCGGAAAATACATTACGGAAAAACGTCTTTTTTTAGCCAGACAATATATTGCGGATGGTCTGTCTATTACAAATGCCTGCTATCAGAGTGGATTTAAAAATTATAATTCCTTTTACCATGCATACAAAAATAAATATGGAACTTCGCCCAAAGCCGCAGTAACTTCATAAATAATTTCAGCAGAAATCGCTTTATCGTTTTTTGCTGTCATTATTTTTCAATGTTTTAAAGCTGCTCCCTCAATTCCACTCTTGTATATTTTTCAACTGGAATCTTTTCCCCCAGTAATTGTTCCATATTATTGTCGTTAATCAATGCTTCTTTTTGCTTTTTTGACAGTTTCTTTATGTAATATTCCAGTTTTGACGCCAGTATTCTGTCGTCGCTCTGCCACACTGCCTCCAGCTTTTTTGCCGGATGTGCCAATGTATACTTGGCGCATTTCGAATTTTTGCAGAAATGTTCTTCCATTCTTCGCCGGATATTTACAGTGATTCCTGTATATACATATCCACCTTCACATCTTAACATATAAGTATAATACATATTTTTTCCTCAATATATTGAATTTTTCTGATTTTCTAATCAAAAGAAAAATTATCCTTTCCTCTTTCTGACCATTCAAAATTTGTTTTTTAATTGTATATGGAATATACGATTTGTCAATAAGTAAAACTTATTTTTTATAACTGTTTCCAAGCGGTATAAAAGTGCTATAATATGATTGTCTGAAAATTTTAATATTACAATAAAGTTTTATTTAGGAGGTATTTATTATGTTAGATAAAAAAGTTGTAGAATTATTAAATCAGCAGATAAACAAGGAATTCTATTCATCATACCTTTATCTGGATTTTTCAAACTATTATTACGATAATGGGTTGGACGGATTCGGTAACTGGTTTAAAGTGCAGATGCAGGAAGAAAATGCACATGCAATGTTATTTGTGCAGTATCTTCAAAATAATGGAGAATCTGTAATTCTTGAGGCAATCGACAAACCCGCAGTCCAGCTTACTGATGCCAAAACCGTTTTGGAAGAGACATTAAAACATGAACAATATGTAACAAGCCTGATTCATAATCTTTATGACGCAGCATACTCTGTCAAGGACTTCCGTACAATGCAGTTTTTGGACTGGTTTGTAAAAGAACAGGGCGAGGAAGAAAAAAACGCGGACGATCTTATTAAAAAATTCACATTATTCGGAAACGATCCAAAGAGTCTGTATATGTTAGACAATGAACTTGCTTCAAGAGTATATACCGCACCTTCTCTTACTTTATAATGAAACATACTTTCATAATCAAAAAATACATAATACACTGCTATCGGAAATTATGACAGCAGTGTATTATGTTCATGGAGCTGTCGCACTCTAAAGTGATTGCTCCTTTCTTTTTTAGGGAAAAATCCAATATCTGCTATTTTCCGAAGTAGGCGGCCACTTCTTTTAAATCTTTAATAATCGGTAAATGCTGTGGGCACACTTTTTCGCACTGTCCACATGCAATACAATCACTGGCCTTGCCAAAAATCTTTGTCAGATTATCATAATATTCGCCCTGAGGGGTCCAGCCCTTTTCTTTAATCTCCTGCTTATCTGCATTATATAACGAAAAATATTTTGGTATTGCGATTTTCATCGGACATCCTTCGGTGCAGTATGAACAGCCTGTACATGGTATGGCAATATTGGAATTTATGAACTTCACTGCTTTGTGAATAATTTCCAGTTCCTTTTCATCGAGCGGTTTAAAGTCCATCATGTAACCTGTATTATCCAGAAGCTGTTCCATATTGCTCATTCCGCTAAGTACCATCATTACATTATCCAAACTTGCCGCGAAGCGAATTGCCCACGACGAAACCGACATATCCGGATGATACTCTTTAAATATCTGCTCAACACCTTCCGGCACTTTTGCAAGAGTTCCGCCCTTTACCGGTTCCATTACAATCACCGGCTTTCCGTGTTTCTTTGCGACCTCATAGCATTTTCCGGACTGTACTCCTTCACTATCCCAGTCAAGATAATTAATCTGAAGTTGAACAAATTCCATTTCCGGATGTTCCGTCAGAACTTTGTCCAGAAGTTCTGCATTGTCATGGAACGAAAAACCGATGTTCTTAACAAGCCCCTGCTTCTTTTTCTCCACAATCCATTGGAAACAATCCAGTTTTTTATAGATTTCATAATGCTCCATACCGATGTCATGCAGCAAATAATAATCAAAATATTCTACTCCTGTTTTTTTAAGCTGTTCATTAAAAATTTTATCCCGATCTTCTTTCGTCTGAATAAAACCTGCATGAAGTTTTGTTGCCAGGGTGTAGCTGTCTCTCGGATGCCGTTTCACAAGTGCCTCCTTTGTCGCCTCTTCACTTTTGAAAGCACAATACATCCATGCCGTATCAAAGTATGTAAAACCTCTTTCCAGAAAAGTATCTACCATCTCTTTTGTCTGCTCAATATCAATTTTTCCCGGATCATTTGGGTCCAGCAATGGCAGCCGCATTAATCCAAATCCCAACTTTTTTGTACTCATGATTTTCCTCTCTCCTTCAATTTTAAATAATAATTATTGAGACAAATTATTTTTGTCACAACAATATTTCTTTATTTCATACATCTTTCATCTGTATATCATTACACATTATTCATCTATGTCCGGTATGTCCTTGCAGTCGAAATTTGGGACTGTTCCATTTGCCCAAGGGCTTCCCACATCACATCGTCCATGATGACGTACTTCCGCAGCACTTCCGCTTTGGACATTTTCAGATGCCTTTACATTGATTCTGCTGACGCCTGATTCCGTCTTCGCATCCAAAAGCTTTATAAGATTTTCTATCTCTTGTTCGCTTGTCATAACATTTTCCTCCATCCGATTTAAAAGTTTATTCTATTATATCAGATAAAACGCAGAAAATAAATTCAAAAAAATATTGCCAACCGCGGCAATTATATGGAGTAAAATAATTGAAAAATAAGTTGTTTATGATTATGCATTTTCCGGAAGAAAAATTATTATGTGAGTACAACTCCAATGAACAATTATCTCCCCCGAAAAACACATTCTTTCTCTGCTGTCAGTAACTAGCTTTCACATGTATTGCATGTTCCATCCAAAAGTCTCAGATAATGGTTCGCTTCCCGGAGAACATGATCCGCCAAAAGCGGTAATATGAGACCTTGTATTTTGCACTCCAGTATTCCCTTTGTTCCTGCTGTTTTAAATTGCTGATATTTTTCCGTCACTTCTCTGGAAGCACTGATACCGGCTTCCGTCGCCTGACACTCTCTTTTTTTCGCTTCTTTTAGCAATTCGCAATATTCCACATAGAAATCATCTGCCGTACAAATAAGCTCTCCTTCCGTCGGATCAAGAAGTCCCCGGATAAACAGCGCATGTTCCATCATAATCCTGTTCCAAAATGTTTCCGTCTTATACATGTCACAGTCTGATACCATGCCTTTATTTTCCAACTGACTTATTATGAAACGATACATTTTTGCCTCTCTGAGAATATGTTCTATCAACAAAGGATAATTAAATGTAAACAGTCGACAGGCTGATACTTCCTTCAAAATTTTTTCTTTCAGTTCAATTAATCCGCTTATCAGATTTATTGCTCTTCGATTTAAATTTTTAACCGCCTGCATCATTTCGCAGGAAACATTCTCCTCTCTGCCACAAGTCAATGCTTTCTCGGCTTTCGTTATACTGCTGTCAATATCAACTCCTGTAAGAAAACCCGTTTGTTTTTCTGCCCCCAATGTAAAATTTGTGACGATTTCGTCCGACTCCATTACACATTTTCGGATTCTCCCTTCCGCCATAGAAACAGCTTCCCGAAGGAGCTGCTCAAACTGCTTCATAAACCACTCTGCTTTTTTTATATAGTCAGAATTTTTAGAGGGAAATCCCGCCATAAGAAATAACGAATGCTCTTTCATGATTCTTCCAAAAAATAGGTGATTTTCTAAAGACTCTTTTACATATTCATTTCTCATGTTATACCTTTTTATTGAAACCTTATGATAATATATGCAAAAAACATTTATTCGTTCGAAAGAATTAAATAATCCCCATGTGCCTCTTCCTGCATGGGGATTATTATCATTATTTTATTTCAAACATTCATTTACCCAATCGATAAAATTCGCCGTGGAAGTTCCTGTTCTTTCAGCTTCCACATGTCCCTGCCCCCATACGGTTGCAAAATCCACATCCACGCCATAATTTTCCA
>CALWNA010000243.1 GCA_944382505.1 uncultured Lachnospiraceae bacterium | reverse complement strand
GATATTACTCCAATCTACACAGACAGGTAACCTGATTTCATTATACACTGTGCAGGAGTAACTTCTAGTTAATTGAATTTAAAATTTTACAAATGGAATTTAGTTTTTTATTTAACGTTTAAGTTACAATTTCACAAACGGAAGAAAAATAAAACAGATATAGCCATAAAAGAACAAACGTTCTAAAATCTATATACTTTTATGCAGGTATGTGGTAAAATATTCGTATTATAGGATAATATATGATTATAATGAGATAAGATTATACAGATTAAATGTATTAAATGGAGAAGCATCGATGGATCATTTTGTTTTACATTCAGAATATCAGCCTACCGGAGATCAGCCACAGGCGATTAAAGGTCTGGTGGAAGGTTTTCAGCAGGGGAATCAGTTTCAGACGCTACTTGGCGTTACCGGTTCCGGTAAAACTTTTACCATGGCAAATGTTATTGAACAATTAAATAAACCTACATTAATCATAGCGCACAATAAGACGCTGGCAGCACAGCTATATAGCGAGTTCAAAGAGTTTTTCCCGGAAAACGCAGTGGAATATTTTGTCTCCTACTATGACTATTATCAGCCGGAGGCGTATGTGCCGAGTACCGATACTTATATTGAGAAGGACTCAGCAATTAATGATGAGATAGATAAGCTGCGCCACTCTGCCACCATGGCACTGATAGAGCGCAAAGATGTGATTATTATTTCCTCTGTATCCTGTATCTACGGGCTGGGTTCACCCATTGATTATAAAAATATGGTCATCTCTCTGCGCCCGGGAACAATACGGGATCGGGATGATATTATTCACAAGTTAATAGAGATTCAGTATGACAGAAATGATATGGATTTTAAGCGCGGTACTTTTCGGGTCAGAGGAGAAAATCTGGAAGTTTTTCCGGCATCTTTTACCGACAGTGCAATTCGAATCGAATTTTTTGATGACGAGATTGAACGGATATCGGAAATAGACGCCCTGACAGGACAGGTAAAGAGGATTTTGGAGCATGTAGCAATATTTCCCAATTCTCATTACGTAGTTCCGCCGGAAAGACTGGAAAAAGCCATTCAAGATATTGAGAAAGAATTGAAAGAACAGGTTGCCTTTTTTAAGTCAGAGGACAAGCTGATAGAAGCCCAGCGCATTGCTGAGCGCACCAATTTTGATATGGAGATGCTCAGAGAGACAGGCTTCTGTTCCGGCATTGAAAATTATTCACGACATATGGCAGGTTTGGCACCGGGAGCCACCCCCCATACACTGATGGAATACTTTGGGGATGAGTTTCTGATAATAGTAGATGAATCCCATATTACAATTCCGCAGATCCGGGGCATGTACAATGGCGACCAATCGAGAAAAACCACACTGGTGGATTATGGATTCCGGCTGCCGTCGGCAAAGGATAACAGACCTTTGAAATTTGAAGAATTTGAGAGTATGATAGACCAGATGCTGTTTGTATCTGCAACACCCAATGTGTATGAGCAGGAGCATGAACTGAAACGTGTGGAACAGATTATCAGACCTACGGGACTTTTGGACCCGAAGATAGACGTGCGTCCGGTAGAGGGTCAAATTGACGATCTGATTTCGGAAATAAACAAAGAGGTGGAAAAGAAAAATAAAGTGCTGGTCACAACGCTTACAAAGCGAATGGCAGAAGATTTAACAGATTATATGCGGGATGTGGGTATCCGGGTAAAATATCTGCATTCAGATATTGACACATTGGAAAGAACAGAAATTATTAGAGATATGCGTCTGGATGTTTTTGACGTCCTTGTGGGAATCAATCTGCTTCGAGAAGGGCTGGATATTCCGGAAATTTCTCTGGTTGCCATACTCGATGCGGACAAGGAAGGTTTTCTGCGTTCCGAAACCTCATTGATTCAGACAGTGGGCCGTGCGGCGCGTAACGCGGAAGGTCATGTAATTATGTATGCCGATACCGTGACAGAATCCATGGATAAGGCGATAACAGAGACAAATCGGCGCCGCAGCCTTCAACAGAAGTACAATGAGGAGCACGGCATTACGCCGACAACGATTCAGAAGGCGGTCAGAGATTTAATCAGCATATCCAGGGAAGTGGATAAGAAGATTAATGATATTGAAAAAGATCCGGAATCAATGGATTCGAAAGAATTGAAAAAACTGATGGATAAAGTAAAGAAAAAGATGGAGAAAGCTGCGGCAGAACTTGATTTTGAGACGGCAATTGAGATGCGAGATCGGTTGGCAGAGCTAAAAAAAATTCAGGAAGGATAAACAATGGCAGACAATAAAAAATATATTCGCATTAAAGGTGCGTGTGAGCATAATTTGAAAAATATTGATATTGACATCCCAAGAGATGAGTTTACGGTTGTTACCGGGCTTAGCGGTTCCGGGAAGTCATCACTGGCATTTGATACAATTTATGCAGAAGGGCAGAGAAGATATATGGAATCTCTGTCTTCCTATGCAAGACAGTTTTTGGGACAGATGGAAAAACCCCAGGTGGAGAGCATCGAGGGACTTCCGCCTGCAATATCAATCGACCAGAAATCTACCAACAGAAATCCGCGTTCCACCGTGGGAACTGTGACAGAGATTTATGATTATATGAGACTTTTATATGCGAGAGCCGGCGTACCGCACTGTCCAAAGTGCGGTCGTGAGATTAAAAAGCAGACGGTGGATGAGATTGTGGATCAGATTAAAAAACTGGAGCCGCACACGAAATTTCAGATATTGGCACCGGTTGTCCGGGGGAAGAAAGGACGGCATGAAAAAGTTCTGGCAAGTGCCAGGAAAAGTGGATATGTGCGCGTACGTGTAGATGGCAATATGTACGAGCTGACAGAAGAAATTAAGTTAGACAAAAATATTAAGCATAGTATCGAAATTATTATAGACAGATTAAGTATTCGTGAAGGCATTGAAAAACGTCTGACGGATTCCATAGAAAATGCGCTGAAGCTGGGCAATGGACTGATGATTGTGGATGTCATCGGCGGAGAGGAAATGACTTTTAGTCAGAATTTTGCCTGCACAGAATGCGGTATCAGCATAGATGAAATACAGCCAAGAAGTTTCTCCTTTAACAATCCTTTTGGGGCATGTCCGGATTGTTTTGGATTGGGATATAAAATGGAGTTTGATGTGGATTTGATGATTCCGGACAAAAGTCTCAGTATTAATGAGGGTGCCATAGTGGTTCTGGGCTGGCAGAGCGCCAACAAGGAGAGGAGTTTTACAAATGCCATTCTTCAGGCACTGTGTAAAAGGTATGGATTTGATTTGGATACTCCTTTTGAAGATTATCCGGAGGATATTCGCAATATACTTCTTTATGGCACCAACGGAGAGTCGGTGGAGGTTCACTATAAGGGACAGCGTGGCGTGGGAACCTATGATATTGCCTTTGAGGGGTTGATAAAAAGTGTGGAAAGACGTTACAGAGAGACCAGCGCTGAGTCGACAAAGGCAGAGTTTGAGACATTTATGAGAATCACTCCGTGCGGAACCTGTCACGGGCAAAGACTTAAGAAGGAGTCTTTGGCGGTAACTGTGGGAGATAAAAACATTTATGAATTGACGGATATGTCTGTCAGAGATGAGCTGGATTACGTGGAAAATGTACCGTTGACAGAGACACAGAAAAAGATTGGCAGGGATATTTTAAAAGAGATAAAGGGAAGGCTTAAGTTTTTGGTGGATGTGGGTCTTGATTATCTGAGCCTTTCCAGGGCGACCGGTACGCTTTCCGGCGGTGAGGCACAGCGTATCCGGCTGGCAACACAGATTGGCTCCGGACTGGTCGGTGTGGCTTATATCATGGATGAGCCAAGCATCGGTCTTCATCAGAATGATAATGAAAAGCTGCTTGCCACATTGAAGCACCTGCGTGATCTCGGTAATACTCTGGTAGTCGTTGAACACGACGAAGATACAATGCGGGCAGCGGATTATATTGTAGATATCGGTCCGAGGGCAGGAGCCCATGGCGGAGAAGTGATTGCCACGGGCACTGCGGAAGATATTATGAAAAATCCTGATTCCATAACAGGAAAGTATTTAAGCGGGGAATTGAAAATCCCCGTGCCGGAGAAGCGAAGAAAGCCAAAGGGATTTATTAAGGTGATTGGAGCGCGGGAAAACAACTTAAAAAATATTGACGTTAAAATACCGTTAGGTGTTCTGACATGCGTAACCGGCGTGTCAGGATCCGGTAAGAGTTCTCTTGTAAATGAAATTATATATAAAGTTCTGGCAAAAAAACTGAACAGAGCAAGAACGATTCCGGGAAAGCATAAAAGAATAGAGGGCGTGGAACAACTGGACAAGATTATTGCAATTGACCAGTCTCCGATAGGAAGAACGCCACGTTCCAATCCCGCCACGTATACCGGAATGTTTGATATGATCCGGGATCTTTTTGCGGCCACGACGGACGCCAAGGAGCGGGGCTACAAGAAAGGCAGATTCAGCTTTAACGTAAAGGAAGGGCGGTGTGAGGCCTGCAGCGGAGACGGTATTTTAAAGGTAGAAATGCATTTCCTGCCTGACGTATACGTGCCGTGCGAGGTTTGTGGAGGTAAGCGCTACAACCGCGAAACACTGGAAGTAAAATATAAAGGGAAGAGTATTTATGATGTACTGGAAATGACAGTGGAGGAAGCATTGGATTTCTTTAAGAATGTGCCAAGAATACTAAATAAGGTACAGACTCTGTATGATGTGGGACTGGGATATATTAAACTGGGGCAGCCATCTACTACTTTGTCCGGCGGCGAGGCACAGCGCATAAAGCTTGCGACGGAATTAAGCCGCCGAAGCACCGGGAAAACGTTTTACGTATTGGACGAGCCGACAACAGGACTGCATTTTGCGGATGTGCATAAATTAGTAGAAATTTTACATCGTCTCACAGATGAGGGAAATACGGTGCTGGTAATTGAGCATAATCTGGATGTCATAAAAGTAGCAGATTATATTATTGACATGGGACCG
>CALWNA010000242.1 GCA_944382505.1 uncultured Lachnospiraceae bacterium | reverse complement strand
TGGTTCGATTCCGGAACTGGGCATTTGTTTTGCTTAAAGCCATGCAAAAAAGGAAATAGAGACTCTAAGAGAAATGCTTGCATTTCGAACAGAGTCTCTATTTCCTTTTTTATACGGCGTAAGCCGTACAGCGAGATGTAACGAAGTGGAATCGAGCTGTAGATGGCTTTAAGCAAAAATGCCGGTTATAAGGCGAGAAACCACGAAGTGGAATCGAGCTGTAAATGGCTTTAAGCAAAAATGCCGGTTATAAGGCGAGAAACCACGAAGTGGAATCGAGCTGTAGATGGCTTAAAAATAAATGAATTTGTTTATTTATTTGATAATGAAATAAAAACATAGTAAGATAGTATTAGTGGCGTGTTAATTGGGAATTATGGGCAGCGAGGTATTACAAATGAAGGAACATCAGGCAAGAGAGTACATATTTGAAGAAAAAGTAAAACAGATGCTTCAGGATAGTAACTATATTTCTGTGGTGGAAGAAGAAATTCCGGGCAGAAGCGGATATCATGACATACATGCATATGGAAAATTAAATATTCCTACTGCATTTATCTATCCGGTAAGAATTATTTGTCAGTATAAATATTATGCAAAAAATCGTGTAGAATTAAATCATATAAGAGATTTTGGCGGGATTATGGCAGATATTTCTGAGAGAAATTACGCAGTGAAAGGTGATGTGGGAAATATTGCTGACAGATATGTGTATGCGGGATGCTTTTTTAGTGCCACGGCATTTTCGAGAGATTCTCAGGAATATGCATGGGCACACAATATTTTTATGATTTCTCTGGAGCGAATCGGTGTTATGCAACCGATTTTAAAGAAAATAGATGATTTCGTTGCAGGGTTAAGCGAGAATACCATTAACAATATTTCCAAAGAAGAACTTTTAGAGGGGTATGAGCGGGAAGTAAATGAAAAGGATTTGATTCCGGAGGGAGCTATCGGCATAGTCAATGGTGTATATCCGGTTATGCTTCTTGGCAAAAAAGGATGGACTGCTCCGGTAATTGAGGAGGCGGAAAACTCGGAAATCAGCAGAGCTTATATTGATAATGTTTACAGAAGTGAAAATCAGTTTGAGGCAAATTTTGAATTAAATTTTATGGAAAGCACTGCGGAATTTTCCATCCCGATTACAGTTCTTGAAAAATTAATGGAAAGGGTGGACAATGATACCCGTGACAATATTATATTTAACATTGAAATCCCATTTGTAAGCGAAAAAGGGAAAAAACAATTTGTGTCTTTGGAAGTGTTTTTGGAAGGATTCAATAAGGGAGATTATACAAATAAGCAGATTTCATTTTTTAACTGATAATATTTATATAGAGCGATGCAAAAAAAGAGGTGCGCCAGAAGAATTTATCGAAGGAAGGTATCTCTTTTTTAATTTATTGATAAAGAAATAAAAACATAGTAAGATAGATATTAGTTGGTTTATCACAGACGTTATATTTTACTGAAGGAAATGAAATCATAATATGAATGAAAAGTGCTTATATGATAAATTAATTGAATACGGAAGCAGTGGGAATTATGCATTTCATATGCCGGGACATAAAAGAAATGGGACGTTACTGAATGGGATGGACCCATTTCAGGTTGACATAACAGAAATTGACGGCTTTGATAATCTGCACCACGCACAGGGAATTATTAAAGAAGCCATGGATAATGCGTCAGACTACTTTGGAACGGATAAGACATGGTTTCTTGTAAACGGAAGTTCCTGTGGTATTTTGGCGGCAATTAGCGCGGTAACAGATATAGGTGATACGATTGTTATCGGCAGAAATTGTCATAAAGCTGTTTATAACGCGGTACTTTTAAGAGATTTACAAGTGGAGTATCTTTACCCGGAGTATATTCGTGCGTTTGGCATGAATGGGGGATATAATCCAAAGGAACTTGAGAAAATATTTGCCAAAAATAAGAAAATAAAGGCCGTGGTGCTGACGTCTCCCACATATGATGGGATAGTATCAGATATTGAAAGAATTGCAGAAATTACCCATGAAAACGGAGCAATACTGATTGTGGATGAAGCTCACGGTGCGCATTTTGGAATAAGCGATAAGCTGCCAAAGGCGGCATATCAGATGGGTGCAGATCTGGTAATAGAGAGTATTCATAAAACATTACCTTCGCTGACACAGACTGCACTTTTGCATTATAAAGATCAATCCTTAAAAAATGCGGAAAAGTCAGGCAACGCTGTTTTGCCGGAAAAAGTTGAAATGTATCTCGGAATTTATGAGACAAGCAGTCCGTCCTATTTATTTATGGCAAGTATTGACAGATGCATAAGACAGTTACAGACAAATGGAAAAGTGCAGATGGAAAAATTACTGTTAAATGTTGATAAATTCAGGGGAATTGTTAATAACCTTAAATTTATTCACATTCCGGGAAGAGAATTAATAGGAAATCATCAGGTTTTTGATGTGGATGTGACAAAACTTGTAATATACGTTACCCCCGAAGTATGCAATGGAAAGCAGCTGTCAGATATTTTAAGAAAACAATATCATTTTGAGATGGAAATGGAATCGGGAAAGTATGTGTTGGGAATCGCCACAATCTGTGATGAAGAAAAAGAAATTTTCCGGCTTGCAGAAAGTCTTGCAGAAATAGACAAACAGTTTCAAAAGGAAAATCAGATAAAATCAATGATATGCAAAAAAGAAGTAGAAAAAGAAAACATACATGGTCAGCAAAGATTGGAAAATGAGCCGAATAAAAATAAAACAATTTTGTGTATGGCAGATTATGATTTTTCGTTACAAAAGCATAAGAAAAGCTGCTCCATATATGAAGCAAAAAAAGCACCGGTTCATGTAGTGCCTCTGAAGGAGTCTGCAGGAAAAGTTTCAGGAGAGTTTCTGTATTTATATCCACCGGGAATACCGCTTTTAGTTCCGGGAGAAATTATTTCACCGGAATTGCTGGATCAGATTTGTTATTTTGCGGAAACGAAAATGAATATAAATGGATTGACCGACAAAGAGAATAAGTGGATTCAGGTACTGAAAACAGATAGTTAATATGGTTTTGTCCGGCGTAGATAAATGCATGAACAAAACGTTTTTATTTTTGAAAAAGTAAAAAAATGATAAAATGAAGTTGGGAAAAAACATGTCAAAAATATTCTTTATTTTGGGAAAAAGCTGTAGCGGAAAGGATACCATATTCCGACAGTTAAAAAATAATCGAAATTTAAATTTAAGGACCGTTGTGGGATATACCACAAGACCTATGAGAGAAGGAGAAAAAGACGGGGAGGAATATTTTTTTGTTAATCAGAAAAAATTTCAGCAGTTAAAAGAAAGCGGGAAAATTATAGAATGCAGAAATTATAATACGGTTCATGGTGTGTGGAGTTATTTTACCGTGGATGACGGGCAGATTGATTTTAGCAAGGGAAATTATCTTTACATCGGAACACTGGAATCTTACGAAAAGATGGTACAGTATTATGGTGGTGACGCAGTTATTCCACTGTACATTCAGGTGGAATCCGGAGAGCGGCTGTGGCGTGCCATAAACAGGGAGCGCAGCCAGAAAGAGCCGAAATATGCAGAACTTTGCAGAAGGTTTCTGGCAGATGAAGAGGATTTCAAGGAAGAAAATATTGTTAAGGCGGGAATTACAAAAAGATATGACAATATTGTTCTGGAGGATTGTATGAAAGAAATCATAAAAACAATTGAGACACTTGGTTAAAATGAAGTAAAGTAGTGTGCAGAGAGAATAATGAATAAAAAGGAAATAACGAGAGACAAATTCTGGCATAGAGCATAAATTTACTAATTAAAAGTTTTATGCTATTATATTTTAGTGAGACCTGAAAATAAATTGCAGAATGTATTAAGGTGCAGGAGAAGTTATGGAGTCAGGGAGAATTCTTGGACAAAACCATATAATAAAACATTTCGAAAATGCTATAAAAATGGGAAAGATTTCCCATGCCTACATTATTAACGGTGAGAAAGGTACCGGTAAACTTAAACTGGCAGTACATTTTGCCAAGGCGCTGCAATGCCGGGATAATAATCCGGATGCAGAGAATAACATGCAGTTTGATTTTTTTAATGAGAGTCAGGCAGGAAAGAAACAGGTAACAGGAGTTGCCTGTGGAATGTGTAAGTCATGTAAGCAGACGGATTCCGGAAATCAGCCGGATATTAAATATGTTATCCATGAAAAAGCAGGGATTGGTGTTGATGAGATTCGAGATCAGATTAATAACGATATTGACATAAAACCTTACAGCAGCAGATATAAAATTTATATTGTCCCTGACAGTGAGAAGATGACCATTCAGGCGCAGAATGCACTGTTAAAAACAATCGAGGAACCCCCGGAATATGCAATCATTATATTGTTAACGACCAATGCAGATACTTTTTTACAGACGATTTTGTCAAGATGTGTATTGCTGAATATACGGCCTGTAAAGGAAGAGACAATAAAAAATCAGCTTATGTCCGAATACGGAGTGAGTGATTACGAAGCAAAGGTAGCCACTGCTTTTGCCAACGGAAATCCGGGAAAGGCAATTAAGCTTGCAACATCAGAGGATTTCAAAGATTTAAAAAAGCAGGTAGTCGAAACAATGATTTCTCTGGAACGGGGAGGAATGGATGTTGTGGCGTCAGCAGTAAAAACAGCAGGGGACTTTAAAAAACAGATTAATGAATATTTTAATTTGATGAGAATCTGGTTTCGGGATGTTCTTATTTACATGGCAACCGGCAGTGATGATAAAATAATTTTTCAGGATGATTACATGAGCATCAGAAAAATGTCAGAAAGATGTTCATTTTACGATATGGATATTATATTAAAATCTATTGATCAGGCAGATAAACGCATTGGTTCGAATGTTAATTTTGATGCTGCAATGGAAGTTTTGTTTTTAGTGATAAAAGAAAGGATGCAGAAATGATAAAGGTGATAGGAGTCAGATTCAGACAGGCAGGAAAGATATATAAGTTTGATCCTGCCGGACTGGACATAAAAAAAGGGGATCATGTCATTGTAGAGACTGCCCGTGGTGTTGAGTACGGTATGGTAGTACAAGGCATAAAAGAGACAGAAGAGGAAAATGTCATTATGCCACTGAAGCCTGTTATAAGGATTGCCACGCCGGAGGATGATAAGAAAGCAGAGGAAAATATATCAAAAGAAAAGAGAGCATTTAAGATTTGTAAAGAGAAAATAGAGAAACATGGTCTGGAAATGAAGCTGATTGATACGGAATACACTTTTGACAACAATAAAGTGCTTTTCTATTTTACCGCTGATGGAAGAATAGATTTTCGTGAATTAGTTAAAGATCTGGCATCTGTTTTTAAGACCAGAATCGAATTGCGGCAGGTCGGTGTAAGAGACGAGACAAAGATGCTGGGTGGTATTGGCATATGCGGAAGACCGCTTTGCTGTAATACTTATCTTTCAGAATTTATTCCTGTATCTATTAAGATGGCGAAAGAGCAGAATCTTTCATTAAATCCCACAAAGATTTCCGGAATTTGCGGAAGATTAATGTGTTGCCTGAAGAATGAGCAGGAAGCCTATGAACATTTGAATTCAAACCTTCCAGATGTAGGAGAAACGGTTAAGACGGTTGATGGACTGAAAGGTGAAGTGACCAGTGTAAATGTTTTGCGACAGAAAGTTAAAATCGTGGTTGAGCAGAATGACGAAAGAGAAATCAGAGAGTATTCAATTAAGGATCTGAAATTTAAGCCGAAGAAAAAGAAATTCAGTCTGGCAGAAGAAGAATTGAAGGCGTTAAAAGATCTCGAAGATAAAGAAGAATCAAAATTAGACTAATTGTCATAACCGGTTAAATTATATTATATCAATGAATTATGCAGAGGATTAAAATTGGAAGTAAAATTAAAATCCGGTGAGCGTATTGTGGACTTGGAGCGCAACGGTTACAGAATTATACAAGACAGAAAAAGGTTCTGTTTTGGTATGGATGCTGTTTTGCTGAGCGGATTTGCCAATGTCAAAAAAGGAGAGACGGTGTTGGATTTGGGAACCGGGACAGGAATTATTCCGATTTTGTTGGAGGCAAAAACACCGGGAAAACATTTTTCAGCACTGGAGATTCAGAAGGAAAGTGCTGAGATGGCAAGAAGAAGTGTTATGCTCAACGGGCTAGAAGAGAAAATTGACATTATTGACGGCGATATAAAAGAGGCCTCGAAAATTTTTGGCGGGTCCGCTTTTAATGTGGTAACTACAAATCCGCCGTACATGACAGAAAAGCACGGATTACAGAATCCCGAAGAACCGAAGGCGATTGCAAGACACGAAATTAAATGTACGCTGGAAGATATAATCAGAGAATCCGCAAAGGTACTAATGCCGGGCGGAAGATTTTACATGGTTCACAGACCAAGAAGACTGGTAGAAATTATAAGTCTGATGAAAACCTACGGAATAGAACCAAAGCGAATGAGACTGGTTCACCCATTTGTGAATCGTGAAGCCAACATGGTATTGATAGAGGGATTAAGAGGCGGAAACTCCATGATGAAAGTGGAGCCGCCCCTGATTGTTTATAAAGAAAATGGCGTATACACGGATGAAATCCACGATATCTACGGATTTTAATACCAAATAGGTATAAAGTCTGCCATACGGATGTAGGTTGGAAAAATAAATGCCGGAAATGCAGACATTTCAGAAAATAAGAATTGCAGAGGGTAAAATGGCAGGAAAATTATATTTGTGTGCAACACCCATTGGAAATTTGGAAGATATTACTTTTCGAGTTGTCAGGACGTTAAAAGAGGTCGATTTGATCGGTGCAGAAGATACGAGAAACAGCATAAAACTATTAAATCATTTTGACATAAAAACGCCGATGACAAGCTATCATGAATTTAATAAATATGATAAGGCAAAGCAACTTGTGGAAATGATGAAAAATGGTAAAAATATTGCTGTTATCACAGATGCGGGAACACCGGGAATTTCTGATCCGGGAGAAGAACTCGTAAAACAATGTTTTGCAGCAGGGATTGAAGTGACTTCTTTGCCGGGGCCGGCAGCATGTATTACAGCGCTTACCATGTCGGGACAAAAAACCGGACGTTTTTGCTTTGAGGCGTTTTTGCCAAAAGATAAAAAAGAAAAAGCAACGGTTCTGGAACAACTGAAAAATGAAACCAGAACAATCATAATATACGAGGCGCCTCACCGATTGGCAAAAACGTTGAAAGAACTGCAACAGGTGTTGGGAAACAGACCGTTAACTGTATGCAGAGAACTTACAAAAAGGTATGAGGAAAGTTTTCAGACAACTTTGGAGAAAGCGATTGCCAGATACGAGGAAAAAGAACCAAAAGGTGAATTTGTACTTGTAATTTCCGGAAAACCGGAAGAGGAAATTTTACAGGAAAAAAGACATCAATGGGAAAATATGACTGTGGAAGAGCATGTCAAGTATTATGTAAACCAAGGAAACGATAGAAAAGAAGCCATGAAACTGGCGGCAAAAGACAGGGGAATATCCAAGCGTGACATTTATAATGAATTAATTAAGAACGGATAAAATTTAAGTAAAAAACAAGGAGCTTCTTTACCGAAATATTTTCGGGGAAAAGCTCCTTGTTTGAATTCAATTGTATATAGGTTACTTAATAATTTTGTTCGTTTTTATATTTTTCTTAGCAGGTATAAGCGCTAAGGGATTCTGCAATTTGGTCTGCATGATTTTTGGAATGGATGTTAAGCTGTAAAGGCTTTGAAAGATCCATTGCAAAAACGCCCATAATAGATTTTGCATCAACAAAATTGTGACCTGAAACTAAATCAAAGTCATTTTCATATTTCGTAATGTCCTTAACGAAGGACTTTACTTTGTCAATTGAATTCAAGTTTACTGTAACTGTTTTCATAATGAATACCTCCTTATATTGAAAAATGTTACTACTTGAATGGGATCTGTTTTATCCTTCATTCGGGATAAATATTAAATCGAAAGTTTGTTTTAGTCAAGTGGAAACAGAGGGAAAAAATTGACAAAAAAAATGGAAAAAATCTGATAGTTTCTGGTAAAAATTTCCTGAATCGTTCACAAATGTAAAACAAAAACAAAAAATAATTGAGTGAAAAAAGAGGAGAAGAAGAAATCAATGTTAAAAATATACCATAAATGTTAATAAGTCCGTCTAAAAAAATCTTGTATTTTCCCATTTGATTTTAATTTTGGGGACTTGCATAATAATTTTAAAGATGAATACATTGAAATAAACATAATTATTTAAGGAAATAAATATGCTGAATTACATCTGGGCATTTATGATTGTGATAGGTGTTATTTATGGACTTATAACCGGAAATATAGATAAGGTGGGAAATGGTGCTATTGATGCCGCCACAGAGGCAGTCAAATTGTGCATTACTATGGTGGGCGTGATGAGCATGTGGATGGGTTTTATGGAGGTGGCAAGAACCAGCGGGCTTATTGGCAAGGCAGAAAGAGGATTGGAACCGGTCATAAGATGGTTATTTCCAAATCTGCCGGAGGATCATCCTGCAAGACCACACATAATTACAAATATCATTGCCAACATTCTCGGATTGGGATGGGCGGCAACACCGGCAGGGCTGAAAGCAATGGATGAATTGGCGAATAATCCGGTAAAGCACAGAGGCAAAATCGTTCCCCCACAGATTGCCACAAATGAGATGTGTACATTTCTTGTGGTAAACATTTCTTCCCTCCAATTGATTCCTGTAAATATAATCGCTTACAGAAGTCAGTATGGTTCGGCAAACCCGGCAGAAATTGTAGCGCCTGCCATACTTGCCACAACAATCAGTACCTTGGCGGGAGTTATATTTTGTAAAATAATGTGCCGAAAGTAAAAATGTTATACTGCAAAAATAAATTCAAAAAATAAATATCTTATAAAGAGACAAAAAAGATGGGTTCATTGACATTGATACCACTATCGTATAAAATAAAGAATGTCATATTGATTAAAAAAGTTGTGGTCTGGGATGAAACATTGCCAGTTTAAGGGAAGTCCGGTGAGAATCCGGCACAGTCTATCTCTACTGTATGAGGGACGAACAAAGCATTATGCCACGGGGATATCCTGGAAGGCGCTTTTAGTAGGAGGAACTTAAGTCAGGATATGTCAACACAATTTACCAGAATTCGTAAGCAAGGCGAAGCGGCAATATAGAAGCATCCGTTTATTTTAAGCGGGAGCGTAGTAAGTCTTGCAATAAATTTGCAGGGCTTTTTTTGCAGATGCAGACAAAAGTACAAAGACATACTTTTTGTTTTTCTGGAGCAATCAGTGACGGAAGGAGGAAAAGATGAATCAAGTAACAAAAAAAATTATGACTGCATTATTATCAATTGTCATGGTATTTTCTGTAATTACAGTAAGTCCCACAAATGCAGCAACAGCAAAGACGGTAACATTTACAATTGAAAGGTTGACAATTGGACAAGGCTTCTATATTGAGCCGTTACAAGTAGAAGTTCAGGATGGTGATACGGCAAAGACTGTTTTTGATAAAGTCATTCAATCAATAGGGGGTACATACACCGCTTCATCAGAGTATGGATTTTATTTACAGAGTATTAACGGTGCAGATACAGGTATTGTAAATATTCCACAGGAAATATCTCTTATGCCGGAGTATAAGTATTCTTACACAGATGATGAAGGTGCAATCTATGAATTTGGCTACAAAGCGCCAACAAATACGGAAAATGATGGAAACAGCGCAAAACCGGCATTGGGTGAAGGCGCCTACAATGCAATGTCAGGATGGATGTTTACAATTAATAATGCATCGGCAATAGCATCGGCAGATCAGATAAAAGTTTCCGATGGAGATGTCATCAGATTACAGTTTTCTGTATATGGATACGGTGCAGATCTCGGATATGATACAGAGAGTTATACAGGGATTCCGAAGCAGTCTATGGCAAACAAAGACAGCTTAATTAAGGAAATCGGTGCGGTAAATGCAAATAAAACATATTGGATGGCATATCCAAATGTAAAGGCGGCATATGACAATGCAATGATTGTATTGAATCAGTATAATCCAACACAGCAGTCAGTGGATGCGGCATTGAATACGCTGAGTCAGGCAGAAAAAACACCTACCTATCCTACGGTGAAACGGGCGTCCATAAAAAGTATAAAAAATATTAAGGGACGCAAAGTTAAAATAAAAGTTAAGAAAATAGCCGGGGCAGAAGGTTATCAGTATAAATATGCTACGAACAAAAAGTTAAAGAATGCAAAGACAAAAACAACGACAAAAAGAATATTTACAACAAAAAAATTTAAGAAAAAGAAGAAATGTTATGTAAAAGTTCGTGGGTATATCAAGGTCAATGGAACCAACGTATACGGAAAATGGAGCAAAAGAAAATCTGTTAAAATTAAGAAATAAAGAGCAGGTTGTATGAAAGGCAGGGGCGTGGCTCTTGCCTTTTATACCATTAGGGGAAAAGATGATGAGGGGTTTGGCAAAAAGGTATATAAAAAAAATAATTTCTTATGTGATTACTGTGACTCTTTTGTTGATTGACATAACTCCTGCATATGCAAATAATGCCTACACCAGGGAAAAAATAGAAACCTACTTATACAATATTGCATACTATGAGCAGTCTCATATTACAAATCCGTCCTTCGGGAGCGTAGGAGGGGATTGGATGATGATGGGACTTGCCAGGTATGGGGCAATTACAGATACTTCGATTTCTACATACAAAAAAAACCTGAAAGCGTATTTACAGTCTTGTAATGGTGTGCTGTCCACAAAAAAATATACCGAATATGCAAGAGTTGTAATAGCATTGACGGCATTGGAGGAGAACCCGGAAAACTTTGGCGGATATAATTTGTTGAAACCGTTATCGGAATTTGACAATATTATTGCCCAGGGAGTAAACGGTGCAATATATGCATTAATCGCCTTGGATTGTGGAGAATATGACATTCCCAATCCAAAAGAAAGTTATACGGGGAAGGTGACGACCAGAGATAAACTGATTCATACGATTTTGAACAACCAAAAGGAAGATGGAGGCTGGAATACCGGAGGGACCAAATCGGATACAGACATGACGGCAATCGCGATTCAGGCATTGGCGCCATACTATAATAAAGAAGAAAAAATAAAAAATGCTGTGGATGAAGGACTGGAGGTCCTTAGCAAGCTTCAGCAGAATGATGGAAGTTTCAGTTCAGTATCGGTGAAGAATTGCGAAAGCACGGCGCAGGTGCTGACAGCATTATCCATAATGAAAATCAGCGTTAATGACAGTAGATTTGTAAAAAATAGTAACACGGTCATAGACGGACTGATGCAGTATTATACGCAGGGAGGATTTTGTCATTTGCCGGAAGGGGAAATGAACCAGATGGCAACAGAACAGGCAATGTATGCGTTAACGGCATATTACAGAAGTATATCCGGAATGAACGGACTATATGAGATGAAGGATGGGATGCGCCGGAAAGAAATAAAAATTACCGCGGAAAGTAAATCGCAGGGTGAAACTGCATCATGTGAGCAGAAAAGAAACACAACACAGCAGGAAACAAAGAAAAAAAATACGAAAAACAATAGCACTACAAGTGAAAAATCTACAAAAAATTTATCGCAAAACGCAGAAACAACAGCCGTATCCGAAACAGTGACAGAGAAAACCCAAGAGACAGACATAATGTCAAATGAGAATAAAAACTTATATGAAAAGGAAACGGAAACTGAAACGAATGAAACATACGAAGGGATTGTAGAAAAGGCAGAAGATACAAGTTACTCAAATCAGAAAAAAAGCCGGATATGGACAGGAATTGCGGTTGTGACTTGTGTGTCAATTGGTGTTTTGGGAATAGCAATATATAGAGTAAAATTTAGAAAGAGCAGAAAATGAGAAAAGTAATTCAAGTGACGCTGTTGATTGTAAGCTTCAGTTTTCTTCTGTGGGGATGTAAGGGCACAGAAGAGAAAGGCATTGTGGGACAATGCACCATTCTTGTGGAGTGTTCCACGATATTGGATAATATGGAGCGATTAGATAATTCTGTGAAAGATTTTGCGCCGGAATCAGGAATTATTATGGAACAGCATTCGGCAGATATTTATGAAAATGACAGTGTGTATGATGTGCTGAGCCGGGAATTAAAAAAGGAAAATATATTGATGGAGGCCTCCTTTACGGGAAGCAGCGCATATATAGAAGGAATTGATAACATTTATGAATTTTCCTGCGGTGAACTTTCCGGATGGACGTATTGTGTTAATGGCATTTATCCGGGAAAAAGCTGCAGCGAATACGAAGTAAAAGACAAGGATGTTATAGAATGGTATTATACTTGTGATTTAGGAGAGGATTTAGACAAGTGACAGACGAATTTTCAAGGTTCCATCCGGCGGTTAATTTCATATTTTATGTGTTGGTTCTTGTAATGACAATGTTTCAGATGCAGATTGGATTTATTATTATTACGTTTGTCTGTGCCTGTATGTATCACTTGTATTTAAAAAAACGCAGCGGATTAAAATATTTGAAAATTGTGATTTTTGTTTTTATAGCATCTGCGATAATAAACCCTCTGTTTTCCCATAGGGGAGCGACATTGCTGTTTTACCTGTTTACGCAAAATCCGGTAACGCTGGAATCTCTTATTTATGGGTTGGCAACGGCAGGAATTATTGCAGCTATGCTGTTGTGGTTCTCCACGTTTAACATTATTATGACAGGGGATAAACTGCTCGCCGGAATCGGAAAGGTGATGCCCCATGTGGCAACATTTTTGTCAATGATCTTTCGCTTTGTACCGAAATACACGAAGCAGGCAAAAGCGGTATTACAGGCAAATAAAGCGTTAGGAGCACCGACGGTCGGCATAAAAAATAAAATAAAAACCCAGGCACAGGTTTTTTCCATAACCACGACCTGGGCGCTGGAAAATTCCGTAGATACCGCTGATTCTATGAGAGCCCGTGGATACGGTATCGGGAAAAGGACAAGCTACAATAATTATCGGATACAGAAAAGAGACGTGACGGTAATCCTATATATGGTGCTGTTATTTGTATTCTTATGTTTGGAAATAACAATGGGCAGAGTAGAAACTTATTATTATCCGATTGTGAGAATCAAAGGAACTGTTGTGGCTTATACGGCATATACAATGCTTTGCATGACACCGATAATTATTAATGTGATGGAGGAAATCCGATGGCGCAGATTAAGATCGAAAATTTGACATTTACATATCCGGGCGCCGGTAACTCTGCGCTAAAAAATATTTCACTGGAGATACAGAAGGGTGAATATATTGTCATCTGTGGAAAATCCGGATGTGGAAAAAGTACACTTCTCAGAAATTTAAAGCCGGCAATCAGACCTTTTGGACAGATTTCGGGAGAGGTTCTCTGGGA
>CALWNA010000241.1 GCA_944382505.1 uncultured Lachnospiraceae bacterium | reverse complement strand
CCACCTATTACAAATATAACATGTATGGTAATGTCAAGGTCAGGTAGTATTTTCTAACGAAAATCTCCACCTTACCCTTGACATTATCTTGAAGGTGAAGTGTAACCAATCATTGACACCTTAACATGGAAAAATAATGGATATATTAATTATACTTTGCCAAATCATAAAAATATGTTAAAATTTTCTTTATTAAATTATTCAAATTTTTTATAAGAGAAGGTGTAAAGAAATGCCAATTAAAGTAAAACAGAATCTTCCGGCAAGAGATATTCTTGAAAATGAAAATATATTTGTTATGACGGAAAAGAGAGCCATGACACAGGACATCAGACCGTTAAAGGTGCTGGTTTTAAATCTCATGCCCACAAAGATTGTGACAGAGACACAGATACTCAGAAAATTGTCCAATACCCCATTGCAGATAGAAGTGGAATTTTTGCAGACTGCCACATATCAGTCGCAGCATACGGATGTAACCCACCTGGACGAATTTTACAAGACTTTTGATGAAATAAAAGACAGATATTTTGATGGGCTGATTATTACAGGTGCACCTCTGGATTTCATTAATTATACAGAAGTTGATTATTGGGATGAAATATGTACCATTATGGAATGGTCAAAAAAGCATGTTCATTGTACGTTTCATCTGTGTTGGGGAGCCTATGCGGGTCTGTATTATCATTATGGAATCAGAAAACGTGACAGAATTCCGAAGCTTTCGGGGATTTACAGCCATCATGTATTGAATAAAAAATCACCGCTGTTTCGAGGATTTGATGACGTATTTTACGCGCCCCACTCAAGGGCAACAGAGATTACAAGGGAACAGATTTTAAATGAACCGATGCTGGAACTGATGGCAGAGTCAGAAGAGGCAGGGGTAGCAATTGTAAAATCTGAAGACAGTCGGCAGTTGTTTGTATTTTGCCATTTGGAATATGATGCAGACACGTTAAAACTGGAGTATGAGCGGGATGTTGCAAAGGGAATGAATCCCCGGATTCCGGTAAATTATTTTCCGGATGATGATCCATCTAAGGAACCCATTGTCAATTGGAGAGCAGCAGGACAGTTATTGTGGACCAATTGGATTAATTACTATGTTTACCAGACAACTCCGTACGATGTAAACGAAGTTGAAAATGAATAGATAAAGAGGTAATAAAAATGATAAAAGTTATTGCTGACAGTACATGCGATTTATCAGAGAATATTTTGGAGAAATATGATATCGGGATGCTTCCGCTCTATATACATATGGGTGATAAAGAGTATAGGGACAGAGTGGACATTACGGTTGAGGAAATTTACAAGTGGTCCGATGAAAACAATACAACGCCGCAGACGGCAGCCCCATCCATTGATGATGCCGTAAAGGTTATTGCGCCTTATAAGGAGCAGAACGGAGACATTATTATGTTCGCAATTTCAGAGAGCATGTCTGCAACGGCAAATGTAATGCGTCTTGCGGCAGAATCTCTGGATTACAGTGAACACGTATATGTTATTGATTCTGAAAATCTTTCAACAGGAATCGGCCTTTTGGTTATCGAAGCGGCTATTATGGCAAAGCAGGACATTCCGGTAAGGAAAATTACAGAAAGGATCGAACGGCTGAAACCATACGTTCGGGCAAGCTTTGTTGTGGATACATTAAAGTATCTTCACAGGGGAGGGAGATGTTCCGCCACAGCAGCCTTAGTTGGCGGTGTGTTTAAATTAAAACCACGTATTTTTGTGAAACATGGAACGATGGATGCCGGCAAAAAATACAGAGGTAAAATAGATAAAGTAATTGTACAGTATGTGAAAGATATGGAGGAAGAACTGAAACAGGCCAGGAATGACCGGGTTTTTATTACCCATTCCGGGGCATCTCCTGAAGTTATCGGGCTTGTGAAAGATTATCTCAAGGAGTTAAATCATTTTAAAGAAATTATCATAACAAACGCCGGAGGGGTAATATCAAGTCATTGCGGACCGGGAACGCTTGGTGTCCTTTTTATTGCAGGAGAGGAAGAAACGAAGCCGTGTGAGGAAAAGCAGGAGAAATAAGAATGACAAAAAGTGATAGAAAGAAATATAACAGAATGATTATTACAATAGCAACGATTCTTATACTGCTGTGCTTAATGTTTATTGCTATGTTAATAAATGCAGCCAGCGAACAAAGTTTTCTGGTAGTCTTTGTGGTTGCTTTTGTAATTGCCATAATTATTATATTTTTTACGGCAAAGGATATGCTAAAGTAAAGACAAGTTTCCGACGGGGAAAAGCAAAAAAGATAAATACCAAATTTGCAAATTAACAATTTAAACAATATAAAAACGAAAAAACTTGTTAATAATGTCTATAACATTTTTTTCCGGCAAAGTGTATAATAATAAGTGAATGAAAAGAGGTGTTTAGATTGTTTAAAATTGGAGAATATATTGTACATGGCAGAAACGGAGTATGTAAGGTTGAGGATATTACGCATATTGATATAGACGGCGCAGACAAAAATCAGCTTTATTACATCTTAGTTCCGATGAAATCTGTTGCAAGTAAAATATTTTTTCCAGTAAACAGCGACAGAGTGGTTATGCGCCCTATTGTTTCAAAAGAGGAAGCAGAGCGTATCGTGGAAGATATAAAAAATGTTGAGCCGATGTGGATTGATAACGAACGCCAGCGGGAGGCAAAATACAAAGAGGCAATAGGATCATGTGACTGTACGCAATTAATCGGTATTATTAAGACTTTACGGGAACGAAACAGAGAACGTATGCTGCAGGGGAAAAAGGTCACTTACATTGATGACCGATATATGAAAGAAGCGAAGGAAAATTTGCATGATGAGTTCGCAATTGCATTAGGAATAGACAAAGATGATGTTGAGAATTATATTATCGAACATGCAAAATAAATGTAAAAGTGAAAAACAGTCGAAAACAGAGTAGTTGTTTTCGGCTGTTTTTTTTGTATAATAATATCAAAATATGAAAATTCTTTCTGTTGCAAATATGGCATTGTATGGATTATAATAAGAATCTGGCATAATAAAAGAAAGGGATACTTAGATATCGTAAATAAAGATATTACGATTATCTCCGGAAAACATAAAAACAGATAAAATTATACGGATATAAGACTGATTTTTATTCCGGTGAAATATACATAACTGAGGAGGTTAATCATTATGTTTTGTAATAAATGTGGAAAATATGTGCAGCCAGGCAAAAAAATCTGCCCATATTGTGGTGAAACAATGCCCGGATCGGAAGATAACGGAGATACAAAAATAATTTCTGATTTAGATATCGGGAAAAATCAAGAGAATGCAGATTTTGAAAAGGAACATATTTTAGGGGAAATAGAAGATGTAGATCTTATGGATGAGGTAGAATATGTAGAAGACGGTCTTGAAGAATTTGATTTCCCGGAGGATATGGAAAATCAGGAGTTTGAATTTGAAGATGATGAGGATGATGAAGAAATCTATGAGGATGATGAATCCGGCGACATGGAAAAAATGCTCATCACAAACGAAAATAAAAAGTTAAATATTATTGCAATTGCAGTTTCCGCATCCATTGTCATAGTTATTGTTATTGCTGCAGTTGCTCTTACATTGGCTTTTGGTGATTCCGACACGGAAGAACAGGAAACTACTACGGTGATAGAAGAGACTACCACCGTGGAAGAATCTGCTACCCGGACGGAAGAGACTTATAATAATGTGACAGAAAGAAGAACGGAGGCAGAGACAGAAAAGCCGACGGAAGAGACGACTAAAAGAAAAAAGAAGGAGAAGGTGACAACAACTCCTAAGCCGACGACAACGCCGGCACCGACAACGGAGGCTACAACGCCGGCACCGACGACACAACCGGAAACAGAGGCACCGACAGTGGAAACAGAAGCGCCGGAGAGTGACACAGAGGATGTAGTGGAATAATATTTTGGAGAAAATATGGAAATAAAGAAGGCTACCAGCGATTATTTAATTCAATTAATAAAAGCTGCTATACATGATGTGGTTCCGGAGGAGAAACCGGAGGAAGTAAAATGGGAGAATTTATTCAGTCTCGCTGTGTATCATAAAGTGGAAGAAATGGTATTTTATTCCATAAGCAAGCTTGTGAATAAACCGGAGGGAGAGATTGCGCACAGGTGGAATTCACAACATGAGAAAAATCAGCTTATTGATATGATTCAGCAGGAAGAAGCAAAAGAAATCATACGGGAAGCTTCGGCAGCCGGAATAGATATTCTTCCACTAAAGGGTGCAATTATGAAATCCATGTATCCGAAAACAGGATTTCGTCAAATGGCAGACCTGGATTATCTGGTAGAGGAATTTCGCATTGATGATATGATTCCAATCATGGAAAAACTTGGATATGTTGCTGATGATGTTGGGTTGGAGGACAGTCATGATGTTTATAAAAAACTTCCTTATATGGAGGTGGAAATACACAGGAGGCTTCTGCCGCCCACAGAAGAGAATCATTGGCATACAGACGGAATTTGGGAGCGTCTGGTGCCGGATAGTGAGAATGTACATCTTTTGCATATGACGTGGGAAGATTATTATTTATTTCATTTGCTTCATTTTGAAAAGCACTATTCCATGGGAGGAAGTGGAATCAGGTCCATAATCGACCAATATTATTTCATGGAAAAATACAAGGATTGTCTTGACTGGAATTATATTAATCAACTGCTTCCAAAAATGAATTATGTTGGGTTCGAAAATATGTGCCGCAATTTGGCAGAAGCCTGGTTTGGGAATGGAGAAATGACGAAAGATTTGGAGGGACCGGCGGAGTATATCATAAACAGTGGCGCCTTTGGAACCTTTGAGCAATATCAGAAATGGTCTTTTGAGCGTTATAAGCGGGAGCAGGGAATTAAGACCAAAGGCGGCTTTTTCTTCCGAAGGATGTTTATGGAGAGAGAGCGTATGGAATTTATATATCCTTCGCTGAAAAAACACCCATGGCTCCTCCCGTTTTGCTGGTTCCATAGACTGTTAAATGCGGTTTTATTTCATCGCGGCAGAGTAAAAATGGAGATGGACAATTTCCGGGGGAAAAATAAAAAATGATAAAACGAGATAAAAATATCCTATTTTCATTTTTATATCTATAGGCAGGAGTAGGATGCTAAAATTTTGCCAAAATTTATTCGTTTATTTTTGAAGTATAATTTAGTACAATGGTAACATAGTAAAACTATCTGTTAAACAGGAGATAAAATATGAGTAACAAAAAAGAATTTAAACCATTTATACCTGCAGATAAGGTCTTGCCGGAATTTACAGTTACATCTGTTGTTCTCGGCATTATACTTGCAATTATATTTGGCGGTGCCAACGCCTATTTGGGATTAAGAGTTGGTATGACGGTATCCGCTTCCATTCCGGCAGCGGTTATTTCCATGGGGGTTATCCGTCTTATATTAAAGAAAGACTCCATTTTAGAGAACAATATTGTACAGACAATCGGATCAGCCGGGGAATCTTTGGCGGCCGGCGCTATTTTTACATTGCCTGCTATTTTTATGTGGGCAGCAGAAGGAAAATGTGCGGAGCCCGGATTTTTTACAATTGCAATTATTGCACTTTGCGGCGGCATTCTTGGCGTGCTTTTTATGGTGCCGCTTCGTACAGCATTGATTGTCGAAGAACATGGAGTTCTGCCTTATCCGGAAGGAACAGCATGTGCAGAAGTTCTTCTTGCAGGCGAAGAGGGCGGAGATAAGTCTAAGGTCGTATTTGCAGGTCTGGGAATTTCAGCAGTTTATAAATTTATAACCGATGGATTAAAACTTTTTCCAAGCGAAGTAAACTTTGATATTCAGAGTAAAACATATACAGCCGGTATTGGTATGGATGTATTGCCGGCGCTTGCAGGCGTAGGATATATTTGTGGCCTCAAGATTTCAAGTTATATGTTTGCCGGAGGCGTGTTGTCCTACCTTGTACTGATTCCGGCAATTTCGTTTTTCGGAGGAAATGCAGACGCCGGAAGCGGCATTCCATTTAACCAATTGGAACCTTCAGCCATCTGGTCCGGTTATATCAGATATATTGGTGCCGGAGCAGTCGCTGCCGGTGGTATTATCAGTCTGATAAAGACGCTTCCTACAATGGTTAAAACTTTTCGCAAAGCCATTAAGGGAATTGGGAAAAATGTTTCAGGCGGAGACAGAACACAGCAGGATATACCGATTACAGTGGTAGGAATCGGTATATTGATTGTTGCATTTTTTATATGGATTATTCCAAGTATTCCTGTCAGCCCGCTGGGGGCAATTATTGTCGTTATCTTTGGCTTTTTCTTTGCAACCGTTTCTTCCAGGATGGTCGGTCTTGTGGGAAGCAGTAACAATCCGGTATCCGGTATGGCGATAGCCACGCTGATAATTACAACCCTTGTGTTGAAAGCTGCCGGAAATGTAGGCGCATCGGGAATGGTTGCAGCGATTGCAATCGGAACGGTTATTTGCATTGTTGCAGCGATTGCGGGAGACACTTCCCAGGATTTAAAAACCGGGTATATTATTGGTGCGACACCAAAGAAACAGCAGATTGGCGAATTAGTAGGCGCTGTGGTTGCGGCTTTTGCAATTGGCGGCGTTATGTATCTTTTGAATGCAGCATGGGGATTTGGTTCCGAGCAGATTCCGGCACCGCAGGCAACGCTTATGAAGCTTGTTGTTGAAGGTGTTATGGGGGGAACATTACCTTGGACTTTAATTCTCATCGGCGTGTTTATAGCCATTGTAGTAGAGATTCTCGGCATTCCCGTACTTGCTTTTGCAGTAGGTCTTTATTTACCGATTCATTTAAGTGCTCCTATTTTTGTGGGAGGGCTGATAAAGTGGTATATGGAAAGCAAGAGAAAATATAAAAACGAAGAACAAAAGAAATCTTGTGTGGATGCAGGAATTCTTTACTCTTCAGGTCTGATTGCCGGCGAAGGTCTCGTAGGCATATTGCTTGCAATCTTTACAGTCGTCGGACTGCGCACAGACTTATCCGGTATTTATGGCAATCATTTTGAGTCGGTGGGCAACTGGGTAGGGCTTGGTGCATTTTTGTTGTTGATTGTAACAATATTTTACTTTTGCAGTAAGAAAAGAACAATAGAAATTGACACAGAGAAAAAAGATTTTTCGTAAATGATAATGGGCACTGACGCAGTAAATGCAGTGGTGCCTTTTTGCGTAAGTGATGACGACTGCTGCCGCTTCCGGTAATTATTCTATCAGATGAAGAGAAGAATGCCGATGGCGGTTTTGACGAATAATTATCCGGCGGGATATTGCCGGATGAATGTGGAAGCTGGTAAAATAGATGAAAAAAGAAAAGAAAAATTATGTGGATAAAATCCCGAAGATTAACAATAAAACATGGGAAGTATCAGAAGACGGTATTGTTGAAATTACAGTCGAGAATACAGGGTTTTACAATTGGTTAGCACAAAAATTGTTCAAAAAACCAAGATATAGTTTTATAAAGCTGGACAAATATGGGAGCTTTGTGTGGCAGCAGATTGATGGACAGAAAACAATATATGAAATCGGACGGATATTAAAGAACAGTCATAAAGGGGCGGCAGACCGGTTATATGAAAGGCTGTCAACTTATTTTAGAATATTAGAAAATAATAAGTATATTATATTTATTGGCGAAGATAAAGGTTGAAAGGTCTGGTGCAAATAATGAAAATCAGTACTATTATAATCGGGATAATTTTATTTGCCATAGCTACAATGATTATTTATAGCTGGGGACTGATAAAACAAAAAAATCAGACAGGGGATTTAATGAACCTGCTTTTTAGTAAGGGTGAGAGCAGAGTCAGAAAATATTTAAAAAGTCATGACGATATTACATCTGCGGATGTGGAAAAGCTTTGTGACCATCTGGAAGCAAAGCTGCCTTTTTCGGCAAACAGAGCAGTTGTAAAAGATAAAAAAAATTATGCAAAACAGCTTCTTGCATATATGGTTAAGACAGGACAATTGGAGCAGGAAGGAAACAGATATAAAAAAGTGAAGAAATAAGAGCGGAGGAGGTTATTATGGGTGTATTATCAGAATTAGAGCCGGTAAAAGTATTTAAATTTTTTGAGGATATTTGTTCCATTCCCCACGGATCGGGCAATGTGAAACAAATCAGTGATTATCTTGTAGATTTTGCAAAGACCAGAGGGCTGAAATACAGACAGGACGAAAAATATAATGTAATTATCTGGAAGGATGGCGCAGCAGGATATGAAAATTCGCAACCGGTCATCCTTCAGGGACATATCGACATGGTGGCCGTGAAGGTGGATGGGTGTAAAAAAGATATGGAGAACGAAGGACTGGACCTTGAAATCAACGGAGATTTCATTTCCGCAAAGGGGACATCTTTAGGAGGAGATGATGGAATTGCGGTGGCATATACTCTGGCAATTCTTGATGATGAAACAATTGCACATCCTCCAATTGAGGCAGTTTTCACTGTGGATGAGGAAATCGGAATGCTCGGTGCAGACTTTATGGATGTGTCAGATTTAAAAGGACGTCTTTTTATGAATATGGATTCTGAAGATGAGGGGATATTTACGGTAAGCTGCGCAGGCGGTGCCACAGTGACCTGTAATTTTCCCTACAAGACGGAACCGATTAACGCTCCTGTTATTGAAATAAAAATGGAAGGACTCATGGGTGGTCATTCCGGCGTGGA
>CALWNA010000240.1 GCA_944382505.1 uncultured Lachnospiraceae bacterium | reverse complement strand
CTGTCGTCTATACGGATATGTTTGGTGCCGACGGTCTTGCGGTGGACAGAACATCTATTACGTTTGTCTCCGGGTATGCCTATGAACATGGTATCAAAGAAGCGTTGGGACTGAATAAAATAATACTTCCGGTGAAGGACTGCAGGAACATAGGAAAGAAAGATATGGTTCACAATAACAAAATTGCTAACTTAGAAGTCGACCCGGAAACATATGTAGTAAAAGTCGACGGGGAAGAAATCAGTTGTGAGCCTTTTAAAAAATTAAGTCTTACACAAAGATATTATATGTTTTAGAACGAAAAACCGGAGAATGGAAAAGGGTAAAAGATTGGAGAGAAATATGATTGCTGATAAAATTCTGGGAAATGTAAATGAAAATCCGGTGGAAAAGAAAACTGTTAAAGTTTCTTTCCAGTGGTTTGAACTAAGGAAAAAGAGAATATCAAAAATCGCGGAGGACGGTACAACCATAGGCGTGTGCATACCGGATATGTTAAAAGAAGGCGATGTGATTGCCCAAACAGATACATCGGCTTATGTAGTAGATGTCTTGCCAAGTCATCTTATCAAGATACAGGTAAATACCATGCAGGAAATGGGAAGGCTGTGCTTTGAACTGGGAAACAGACATCTCTCTTTGCAGATTAATGAAAACGAGGTAAAAGTTCCTTTTGACAGACCAACATTCGAGTATCTGATAAAACTGGGGTTTCATGCGAAAGAAGTGGAAGAGCAATTTGTCGGTTTCATAGAATGCAGGGCACATGGACACAGTCATATACAAGGTAATGCGCAGATTGAACATCACCATGAGCACCATCATGAACATCTCTAAAAACAGTAAAAAGAGAGGTGATAAATATGAACCGATTAGCTGTGTTACAAATGATTCAGGTGAGTGACAGTCTGTTTCCCATAGGTGCGTTTACATTATCCAACGGACTGGAAACTTTTGTTTCTAATGGAAGATTAAAAACGGATGAGGATTTAAAAAAATATTTAGACAGTTATATTTCTATTTTGCCCTATAATGATCTGGGTGTAATGATGTTGGCTTATAAACATAGCAGTGATAAGGACTATATCAAACAGTTGGATGCGTTATCCATGGCAATAAAAGCTCCTATGGAAGTGCGAATCGGTTGTAAGAAACTGTGCAGCCGTTTTCTCAAGTTATGGAACAAAATGAAAAACTACGAAATGCTTGAAGAATACCGGCGCATGATTGGAGAAGGAAAATGTCAGGGGAATCATGCAATCGCGGTTGGGATTTATGCATTTGAAATCGGACTTGAATGTGAGGAATCGGCGTCAATATATTCTTACAGTCTGCTTTCGGCGATTATAACAAATGCCGTGAAAACCGTCCCTTTAAGCCAGATTCAGGGACAGAAAATATTAAATATGGAACTTGAAAAAATAGAAAAGTGTGTCAGAATTGCTTCCTCACTGACTATGGATGATTTGGGAGTCGGCGGAAGTGAATTTGATATAGCAGCCATGAATCATGAATGTCTGTATTCAAGGTTGTACATGAGCTAGAAGGAGGCAGCGTATGGATTATGTGAAAATAGGAATCGGAGGTCCGGTAGGCTCAGGAAAGACTGCGCTTATCGAAAGGCTTACGAGAATTATGTCCAAGGAGTACAGTATCTGTGTAATTACGAATGATATATATACAAAGGAAGACGCAGAATTTCTCATAAAAAATTCTGCCATTCCTGCAGAAAGAATTGTCGGGGTAGAAACGGGAGGTTGCCCCCATACCGCTATCCGGGAAGACTGTTCCATGAATCTGGAAGCAGTAGAAGAAATGGCTGAAAAATTTCCGGATGTCCAGATTATGTTTATTGAGAGCGGGGGAGACAATTTGTCAGCAACCTTCAGTCCTGATCTGGTGGATGCGTCCATTTATGTTATCGACGTCGCACAGGGAGAAAAGATACCGAGAAAGGGAGGTCCGGGCGTTACCCAGTCAGATCTTTTAATTATCAACAAAACAGATTTGGCACCGTTGGTGGGTGCGAGCCTGGAAGTTATGGCGGCGGATTCACAGCGCATGAGGCAGGGAAGAAAATTTTTATTTACCAACCTTATGTCCATGGAAGGGGTGGATCAGGTTGTCTCGTGGATTAAAGAAGATGTATTATTTGAAGGAATGTAACCGAATCGTAGATTGTTTTCTTTGAGAAAAAGTAGACGAATTGCAATTTGTTTTTTTTGAAGTAAGACAAATAAATAGCAGATTGTTTTCTTTGAGGGTATGCAGATGAATAGCAGTTTATTTTTAGAGACAGATTTTATAAATGGAAAAACAGAGATAAAGGATGTTTATTTTACAGCTCCTTATAAAATTATGTCGCCCTTTATGGAGGGCAGCCATATGGAAGTAATGCTTATGTCATCTTCTGCCGGTTTGTTAGGCGGCGACAGTCTGACAGCCGAGATGAATTTCGGAGAACAATCCGATGTGACGTTTGTTTCCCAAAGCTATGATAAAGTTTTTAATACGAGAGACATGAGAGCAGAAAAAAATATTCATATTTATATAGGTAAGGATGCAAAAGTAAAGTATATGCCCTATCCGGTAATACCCTTTGCAAACAGCAATTATATAAGCGAAAATATCGTACATATCCATCCCGGGGCGAAATTTTTCTACTCTGATATTTTTACCTGTGGGAGAACCGGTATGGGGGAAAGATTTCTGATGAAAAGATTTGAGAGCCGGACAAAAATT
>CALWNA010000239.1 GCA_944382505.1 uncultured Lachnospiraceae bacterium | reverse complement strand
GCATTCTGGGAAAAGATTGACAGAAGCTATCTATAAAGATGTCTCTGCAAAGGTAGCGGTGTCTAAAGTCACCGGACGCTGCGTCTCTATTTCTGGAATGCTAAAATCTTTAGGCGTTTCCCGCTCTGTAAGCCCCAGACTACCACCACCCGTGATTCTGATTTCAGTAAAGAACTGTATAACATACTTGATGAACAGTTCCATCCAGACCGTCCTAATGGTGTATGGTGTACTGATATCGCCTATATCGGGACCACAAATGGATTTGTATACCTTAATTGCATTATGGAATTATATTCCCGTAAAATCATTGCTTGGACACTTGCTGATACACTTTAAGCATCCACAGTGATTTCTACCATTGATAAAGCCAAAGTATGTCGTATACCGATTTGCTTTGAATCATCCACACGGATTGTGGATGTCAGTACGTTTCCGAAGCTTGGCGCCAGGCTACCAAAGGAATGACTCGCAGTTATTTTCACACCGGATGCCCAGTTTTGTACTGCTTCCAATGCCCCCCGGCTTCAAAATTTTTTTTACAATCTTTTCAGACAACAAAAAAAGCGCGAGACGGGGATCGAACCCGCGGCCCCCTCCTTGGCAAGGAGGTGCTCCACCACTGAGCCACTCGCGCATTGTTACGTGTTTCTCACACGCAAGAAATATATTACTATATGAAATTTAGTTTGTCAACAATTTTTTTCAATTCCTATCCGCAAGCAAATTTGCAGATTTTTTTTCACAAAATTTGTTGAAAATAATATCATATAAGTTCATTCCCATCTGCACCTGACTATAATAATTCCTGAAAACTCTCGATATAATAATCCGCCAATTCTTTTATTTTTTCTCTGCTATGCGCTGATTTTTCATCCTGAACCGCAACCACATGAAATTCTCCCATCTTCGCCCCGAATATTCCCGTAAAAAGGTCCTCAAATACAACACATTTATGAGGATTGATTTTCAATTTTTCTGCCGCTTTTTCATAAACATCGGGATAACCTTTCCCCCGCTCCACTTCATTTACGGTTACAATGTGCGAAAAATAATCGAGAATTTCTTCTCTTTCCAACGTAGCCATAAAAAGTTCTCTGTCAGAGGATGTGGCAATTGCCAGTTTCACGCCGCTCTCATAAAGATGTTTGATATATTCTTTTGCAAAAGGTTTGCACGTAACCTGAACAGCGTATTCTTTTTTTGCCATATCAAACCATTCCCGAACGACCTTGTCCGGGGTTTCATCCAATCCAAACCTTTGTATTGTGTACACAGCCGCCCGCTCTGCACCGAGAGGAGAAATTGCTTCTACATAATCATCCGGCACATCAAACCCTCTTTTCCCAAGAAAATTTATATCAACCTTATCCCATACCCATGAACTGTCGAAAATTGTTCCGTCCAAATCAAAAATTGCGCCTTCTATCTCTTGCAGGAATTCAATACTTTTCACTTTTATGTAAACCCACTTTCTTCATTATTTTTCTCTTTTTTTCATCACGTTTTCTATTTTTACTTTTCTTTATACATTTCTTTCTGATTTACTTTTTCCTTGACTGTACGTTGAGATATTTATAAAATAAATTTCGGTGTGAAATAATAAATATAGAATTTACTACATTCTTATTTCTATAATAAATTTTCGGAGGTCATAATGATTGACATAACAGTGCTGGTAAATCAGTTAATTCAATTATTCTTTATCATATGCATCGGATATCTCGTTTTTAAGATAGGTATTCTTAATGAAAATGTAAACAAACATATCAACTCACTGGTTATCAATGTTACAATGCCCCTTATGATTATCAGCTCTGTGCTTTCCATAAGCGACCGTCCTGACGCATCTATTATTGTATCACTATTTTCCGTATCCATCGGATTTTTTATATTGATGCCTGTGCTGGCATTTATCATTGTTAAAATCATGTTTCAAACCATGCATATTGTAAAAGCACGTCAGGGTGCATACATGTTTATGATGATTTTTTCCAATGTTGGTTTTATGGGGATGCCGATTCTTCTTGCCGCCTGCGGTAAAGACGGTCCCACTGCGGTTTTTTATGCTGCAGTGTTAAATATCTTTTTTAACCTTGCCGTTTTTACTTACGGTGTAATTATTATCGGTTACGGCAGCGCTGTCGAGGCGACACTGAAAGTGAAAGACCTTTTATCACCGGGAATATTAAGTTCTGTCATTGCCATAATCATTTATGCATTGAACATTCACTTTCCATCCACCATTGAAAACGTCTTTGACACTGTCGGAGATCTGACTTCTCCTCTTGCAATGATTCTTGTAGGTTCCACCCTTGCATCCATGAAGCTGAGAGAAGTTTTCAACGAGTGGCGCATATATGTTTTTACAATAATCAAACAGTTTATCCTGCCTATCTTGCTATATCCTGTATTCCGATTTTGCATAAGCGATGATCTTCTGTTCAACGTTATGTTTATTGAGTTTTTAATGCCAATCGCAAATATTGCATTGATGCTTGCAACAGAACACGGGCTGGACTATAAATTTGTGTCAAAGACAATCTTTATATCCACATTGCTGTCATTGGTAACCATTCCACTGGTGTTATACCTTTGCGGAATCATTTATGCATAGATTTTTCTTTACAACTGAATTTTAATATAGCATAATTTTCTGTAATATTCTATCCGTAGAAACGAAACAAAAGGTCATCCGCAGATGACCTTTTATATTATATGTCTTACACCAACTCTTCCATTTGATCCAACAATTCTTTGAACAACTGCAATGCACTCTCCACCGGTTCTTTCCCTGTCATATCAACGCCTGCCAGTTTCAGCAATGCAATCGGGTCTTTGGAACCGCCTCCTGTTAAAAATTTCATATAGTCAGCAACTCCCTTTTCCCCTTCCTTCATAATCTTTCTTGACAAGGCTATTGCTGCGGACATTCCTGTGGCATACTGATAAACATAAAACGGATTGTAAAAATGCGGTATTCTTGCCCATTCCAGAGCAATCTCCTTATCTAACACCATGTCGCTTCCAAAATACTGCTGATTTAAGTCATAATACGTCTTGCAAAGAATATCACTGGTCAGTGTTTCTCCCTCTTCTACCATTTTATGTGTAATCTTTTCAAATTCCGCAAACATGGTCTGACGGTAAAGTGTTCCCTTAAACTGCTCCAGAAAATGATTAATTAAATAGCCTTTTGTTTTGCTGTCTTCTGTTTTCTTTAGTAAATGATGTATCAACAGGGATTCATTGCAGGTTGAAGCCACTTCTGCAACAAATATCTTGTATCCTGCATTAATAAATGGCTGATTTGCATCAGAATAATATGAATGAAGCGCATGCCCCATCTCATGTGCCAATGTAAATACATGGTCCAGGGTTCCCTGATAATTTAAAAGAACATAGGGATGTGTACCATAGGCACCCCAGGAGTATGCCCCGCTTCTCTTTCCCTCATTCTCATAAACATCAATCCAGCGGTTGTCAAATCCCTCCTGTAATTTCTCGAGATAATCCTGTCCCATTGGCGCAAGCCCTTCTTTTACGATTTCTTTCGCTTTCTCAAATGGAATTTTTTCTTCCGGTGCCTTTACAATCGGCGCGTACACATCATACATATGAAGTTCATCCACGCCCAGCGCTTTCTTTCGCAATGCCACATATCTGTGCATCAAATCCATATTATCGTGTACAACTTCAATCAGATTGTCGTAAACGGATTCGGGCACGTTGCTTCCGTCCAGATACATTGCTCTGGTAGATGAATAATTTCTCACATCCGCATAAAAACACGCCTGCTCAACATTCGCGTTAAATGTTGCCGCAATCGTATTTTTCATCTTTCCATAAGTATCATAAAGCGCCTGAAAAGCATCTTTTCTGAGTTCTCTGTCTGTGCCGCTGAGAATCGGAACAAAGTTTCCGTGGGTAATTTTGATTTTGTTTTCCTCTTTATCTGTTACTGTTGGGAAATCAATATCCGCCCCATTATACATTGCATAAATATTGTCGGCTGCATTTGCCATCCGGCGGCTCTTTGCAAGAATCGCTTCAGTCTTTTTGTCCAAAGTATGTTTCTTACCTCGCAATATCTCACTGATATATCTCCTGTAATCCGCAAATTCTTCCTCTTTCATCCATTCCTGCAGCAGACTTTCATCCATTTCCAAAATTTCCGGTTCAAAAAAGGATGACTCACTGCCGATATCCACAACCAGTTTCTGCGCCTTTCCGGAATATGTCTGATATTTTGCTTCTGTCATATCCTGATGATATTTCTGGTTCGAATAAACATAAAGCCTTTCCGCCATCAGGTTTATCCGGTCGTTCAATTTAAAATATTCCAACAGTGTCTCTTTACTTTCAGATACTTTTCCTGCAAATTCTGCATATTGTTTTACCATATCAGAAGCCTTGGCAAAATCATTCTCCCAGGCTTCATCGGACGGAAACATATCCTCCATCTTCCATGTATTTTCTACTTTCTGTTCTGATCTTTTCATAAAACAACTTCCTCCAAAAAATCCTTAAATCATGCAGATTTGCTTTCTTTTTTTCTGCACAATGCTTATGATTGATGATCAACTATCTTTTTTACAGATAGCCCAATGTCCTTAACACAAATATTATCGCGGTAAGCGTAAACGCCGAACACATAGTGGTTAACACGACGACGCTGCTCGTCAGCGTTCCTTCGCTCTTCATGCTTTTTGCCATTATGTAGCAGCTTGGTGTTGTAGGGGATGCAAGCATAATAATCAATGCCATCAGTTTCTCATCTCTATATCCCAGCCAGACGGCAACCGGTAAAAATATTGCCGCCCAGCCAATCAGTTTCAGTACAGTTGCAGCAACGGCAGGTCCCGCTTTTTTGACTGCCTTTCCAAATTCAAAACTTCCTCCGATTGCCAAAAGCGCCAACGGTGTCGACATCTTTGCAAAATTGGATATTGTGTTATCTAGCATTTTAGGAAAATCCACTTGAAATATTGACAAAAAAACTCCGATGACAATACTTATAATAATAGGATTTGTTACAATTCCTTTCACGGTCGTTGCCATAGTCTTTGTATGCACCGCATCTTTTTGTGGGCATTCCACAGTCAACACAAGTACTGCATATATATTATACAACGGAACAGCGCCAATTATCATAAGGGGAACCATTCCCGTATCACCATAAATATTCAGTACGAATGCCGCTCCCAAAACCGCCGCACTGCTTCGGTATGCGGCCTGAACAAATTCACCGACGATTGTCTTGTCTTTCATAACCGCTTTTGCCACAATCCATGTTCCAAAAAAACATACGCTTGTAACGACAGCACAATACAATACATATATAATATCAAATTCCTGCATAAAATCCGTTTCCATCAAATCCTGAATCAACAGTGCAGGAAGTGTTATTGTAAAATTTATTTTATTGGATGCCTTGATAAATCCTTCATTTATCCAGCCAATTCTTTTTAGCAGATATCCCGCCACTATCACAAGAAAAACCGGAACAGTGGCATTCAGACTATATATTAAATTGTCCATTTTATCGCCTCGTTTTGTATTATTCAATTATTTTTTCAGCTTTTGCATGGCAAAAGTTCCGTCTACATATTGTCCTTAAGAATCCGATCCTGCAATTCCGGTCGGAATCTGCCCTCCTTAATCATTGCAATTTCATATTTATAAGGAGCATATGATTTCTTTTTATCCTCCGGATTTTTTACATATGGCGTTTCCAGAATCTTTGGTATGTTTTCAAACTCTTTCATATACACAATTTCTTTTAAAGTGTCAAATCCAATCGTTCCAAACCCGAAATTTTCATGCCTGTCTTTTCCTGCCCCACAGGGATTCTTGCTGTCATTGATATGTAATACCGCAATCTGGTCTATCCCGATTATTTTGTCAAACGCCGTAAACACGCCACTAAGATCATTCACCAAATCATATCCGGCGTCATTGACATGACAGGTGTCAAAGCAGACTCTTAATTTGTCATTCTGCCAAACACCATCATAAATCCGGGCCAATTCCTCAAAACTTCTTCCAATTTCACTGCCTTTTCCCGCCATTGTCTCCAGCGCAATATATACATTACTGTCCTTTGTCAGCACGTTATTGATTCCGCCTACAATCTGTGTGATACCTGCTTCCACTCCCGCTCCCACATGTGCGCCCGGATGAAGCACCATTACATGACTTTTCATGGCATTTGCTCTCTCAAGTTCTGTTGCAAGAAATTGTTCTGCAATCTCATAAGTTTCCGGCTTAATGGTATTTCCCAGATTGATAATATACGGTGCATGAATTATGATATCCTCAATACCATGTTCCCCCATATACTCCCAGGCTTCTTCTATCTTTAATTCACTGATATCTTTTCTTCTTGTATTCTGCGGCGCCCCGGTGTATACCATAAAAACATTGGCACCGTAAGAATATGCTTCTTTGGCGGAACCAAGCAGCATATCTTTGCCGCTCATTCCCACGTGTGAACCTAACTTCATTTTTCAACCTCCATATTTTCGATTTTTTATTATACCCCAGAATCTTATTTTTTGAAATATAT
>CALWNA010000238.1 GCA_944382505.1 uncultured Lachnospiraceae bacterium | reverse complement strand
AATTAAGCTTACAATCGAAAAATATTATACGCCAAGTGGTGTAAATATTCACGGCACAGGTATTACACCGGATGTTGAAGTTGCAGCAGATGCTGATGCAGAACAGGATGTACAGCTGCAAAAAGCCCGAGAGGTAATCGAAGGGCTGATGAAGTAATAATTACCATCGGGATAGGAGAATATTAAAAAAGGGAGAATGCATGTGAAATACCATCTGTCTGCTTGATAAGAGGGTATATCACATGCATCCTCCCTTTTTTACAATATGAATCCCTTTCCGATGATGCTGTCAAAGGAGGCTTTATAAGAATTAATCAAAATTTATGATTACATTCAATGCAGCGTTTGTATTTCCGGCTGTCTGAAGGGCTTTATTTATCTCAGACAGAGAAAACTCATGTGTAATTAATTTTTCAATATCCCATTTTCCACTTTTCATGATTTTCATCACATCTGCAACATCTTCGGGCATATATCCACCGGAACCGATGATGCTTTTTTGGGAATAGGTCAAATGCAATAAATCAAGTTCACGAGCCGCTTTGTTAACTGCCACCGAGACAAAACGGCTTTCGATTTTGCCCTCGTCCATAAATAAATCGAGAATTTCCTTTGCACCGCCGGCATCAATAAATCCGTCAATATCAGCAACAAGACCCTTTAAAGAATGCGCTGTGCCAAAATAGTCAATTGTCTTTTCGGTAAAATGCGAAGTGGAAGTATTACATGTTTCAAATCCTAATTCTTTCGCTATCTTTAGACGAAAATCAGTTATATCACAAATCATCACTTTTCCAGCACCAAAATATTTCAGGGCGATTGCACTGGCAAGTCCGATTGTCCCACAGCCAAAGACTACAAAATTTTCATTTTTCTGCGGCTGTCCTCTGCGTGCTGCACGACATCCCACCGTAAAAGGTTCAATTAAACAGGCTGTTTTATCAGAAATCGAATCATCAACCCCATATAAAGAGTGATTTCTTTTGGCGTCAGGGATTTTGATATATTCTGAAAAACCTCCGATGGTACCGGCTCTTTTGGTATCTCCGGTCGCAAAAAGCGGATAGGGGTAGACCCGTTCTCCCACGGAAAATTCAGTAACTTTATCACCTACGGCAACAACGCGTGAAACTGTTTCATGTCCGAATTCTTCACCGACAGTAATGCGGTGTCCTGTATTGGGACCGTGTTGGTAAACAGCAATGTCAGTACCGCAAATACTGGAATAAATGTTTTTTACCAATACATCATGGTCGCCTAATTCCGGTATGGGTAACTCCTGAATTTGTACATTTTCTTTTCCTAAATAAATCGCTGATTTCATAATTTCTCCTATCTCATATCAACAGTTTGTTTCTTTTTATAAGCTCTATTTTAATTCTTGTAATTTCTATTATGATTCTATATAATATTTAAATCAATCATCAATATTCCGATTTGTGTTGGAATAATAAAAAGGAGATATTTTTTGAATACAAAGAACAATCAGCGTTTTCAGGAAACAGAAATCCGTATGGAATCTGCTATGTTGAGACTTATGGAAAATACAGAAGTAGAAAAGATTACGGTAAAGAAAATATGCGAAGAGGCGGAAGTAAACCGTTCCACATTTTATGCTCATTTTGCTGATATATATGATATGTTAGATAAAATGGAAAAGGAATTAAGAAAGGAGTTACTGGAGAGCTACAAAAATAAGAAGCAATATCATGTCTTTTCCGGAGAATCCTTTGTTTACTTTTTAAAACATATCAAAAAACATAAATATTTTTATAAAGTAAATTTGCAAAAAAGGAAATCCTTTCCTCTGACGCAAGGATATGAACAACTATGGAAAATTATAAAGCCTCGCTGCGAACAGGCAGGAATTAAAGAAGATGAAGAAATCTTATATTATTTTATTTACTTTCAGTCGGGATTTACAATGATATTAAAACACTGGGTCGAGACTGATTGTGCGGCATGTGAAGAAGAAGTAGCCGCCATCATTAAAAATTGTATGCCGGATATTTTTGATGGAATAAAGTAATTGTGCAGGAGTAATTCCCGGTGATATGGAATTTACTCTTACACTCGGGTTAAAACCGGAATTTAAAAATATATTTAAGTTACAATGCTTAAATGAAAAACTAAAATCTAGAAAAAGCAAAAAAATATGCTCAGAACGATTAGTTTAAAGAGAAAATGAAAAAAAGTATGTATTCAGAGTCCGAAAAACGCTATAATTATTAGAGTAACTAATGTTTGTCTGCATGGCAAACAAACGACTGGAAAACTTTGTGCAAAAATAAATTCCACCCGTTTCGTTGGTGAACTTATTGAATTGAAGCAGTCATCTGTCTGTGAATCACAAAATTTTTCGGGTTACTTCTTTAAAAGTGCCGGCTTTAAATGGACTTTGTCTGGGGAGACTTTTTTCAGTCCTAATGAGGTCAGCACTTTTTTGTTTATCAGCAGTTTGGCAAGGTCAAACGGAGTCTGTCCATTCAGGCTGTCCCGTGCAAGAGAATTGATATGGCAGGCTATTAAAGTGGCGTCTTCCTGTGACAGGGAGTGCATACTCCGTCCCTTTGGAATGATGTAACGGATAAATTCGTGACTTTTCTCCAGACGCCCTTTCTGGCTGGAAGCATAAGGGTCGCAGTAAAATACTTTTGTACGCTGTTTACCATTTTTATCCTGTTCAATTGACCAGGGGTCTTTAAACTCCGGACCATTATCGGTAAGAATGATTCTGAAAGTTTTCATAAAAGTTCTTCTTCCAAGTATTTCATAAAGCCGGTCAAAAACATCGGAAACCGCTTTTTGAGTACATGACGGAAGAAGGAAAATGAGCATAAAGGATGAATTCCTGAATAAAAGTGTCATCAGACATTTTCCGGCATCCCTGGAACCTTTGACAGTATCCATTTCCACAACTTCATAGTCAGGAAATGCTTCTGTATATTTTTGAAAATCTTTGTAAGTTCTTCTGGAACGGTAGTTATAAGCAATGGGATTTTCAGACCTGCGCTGTTTCCTGACCTTGAATCTTACACGGCGTGGAAGGTCAATGTTCCTTACATCAAAAAGTCCCTGATCGAGATAGTTGTAAATGGTGCGTCTTGAACAGGGAATCTCATGGGAATGTGTTGCAAAAACATGGCTTAAGGGTTGACCGTTTCTGACAAGGGGTGAAATCAGGTCATTGAGTTTTTGAAGTTTTTCCGGTTCCATGTTGATTCCCTTTCTGGATTCGGACAGTGTCTGTTCATATTTCTGCTGGGCTTTGGCGGCACTGTAGTATTGTTTGGGATATCCACAGTCAGAAGAATTAACACATCCGTTGCAGACATATGGAGGGGTGTTAATTCCCGGACACCGTGCGGGTTCATAATCAGGACACAGCCACCGGCAGTCATCTGAACTGCAGAGCTTGCAGAGTTCAACACAACAGGAGGCACAGAGTTTTGATTCGAAACAGGTATCAAAAAATTTGCAGTCATTTCCTTTGTAATGAGGAAGAGGTTTGATATCCATTGAACGGACAACTTCTTTTGAAATGGTGGAAGGATCTTTTTCGAGAGCCTTTGCGATTGCATTAAATTTCATATGGTCGTTCAGAGACTGTTCAATGAAGATACGGTCTGACAGAGTCAGGTGTTTGTGGTTGCCTTTGATATTTTTACTCATGATATTACTCCAATCTACACAGACAGGTAACCTGATTTCATTATACACTGTGCAGGAGTAACTTCTAGTTAATTGAATTTAAAATTTTACAAATGGAATTTAGTTTTTTATTTAACGAA
>CALWNA010000237.1 GCA_944382505.1 uncultured Lachnospiraceae bacterium | reverse complement strand
CGGTGACGATATCACACAGGGTCTTCCGAGAGTAGAGGAATTGTTTGAGGCAAGAAAGCCAAAGGGACTTGCAATTATTGCTGAGTTTGGCGGTAAGGCTGAAATCAAGGAAACAAAGAAGAAACGTGAGATTGTTGTTACCAACGAGGAGACAGGAGAGTCCAAAGCATACCTTATTCCTTATGGTTCCAGAATTAAGATTCTTGACGGAACTGTTTTGGAAGCAGGTGATGAACTTACAGAAGGTAGCGTTAATCCACATGACTTATTGAAGATTAAAGGACTCCGTGCCGTACAGGATTACATGATCCGCGAAGTACAGCGAGTTTACCGTCTCCAGGGTGTTGAAATTAATGATAAGCACGTTGAAGTTATCGTTCGCCAAATGCTTAAGAAAATTAAAGTAGAAACAGCAGGTGATTCTGATTTCTTATCTGGAACAACCGTAGAAGTTCTCGATTTCAATGAAGTCAATGAGAAACTTGTTGAGGAAGGCAAAGAACCGGCAACCGGTACACAGATTATGCTCGGTATCACAAAGGCTTCCCTGGCAACAAATTCATTCTTGTCAGCGGCTTCTTTCCAGGAGACAACAAGAGTTCTTACGGAAGCGGCAATTAACGGAAAAGTGGATCCGCTCGTAGGTCTGAAGGAAAATGTTATTATCGGTAAACTGATTCCTGCGGGAACCGGTATGAAGCGATACCGTGAGGTAAAATTAAGTACAGATGAAAAAGAAACAGAAATTCTGGAAGATGATGTACTTGAATTGTCAGAAGAAAGCGATTCAACCGATGATATCATTATTTCAGAAGAGAGCGAAACAATAGAAATCATTGAATAATAAAAAATGTTGCCCGGAACCGTTTCGGTTCGGGAGGCAACATGGTATATTTATCCGTAAGGTCATATCCTTAACGGAACCGCCATGGCACAATTTGTGCCGGCAGACAGTTCGAAACCATCCTGTCTATAAACAAAACTAAGGGCAAGTATTGAATATTCAAATTACACTCTGCACGAGATTGCGCGCAGAGTGTAATTTGGTATACAAAAAGAGCACCTTAGGGCGCTCTTTTTTCTTGCCATTGCTTGAATATATACTTGAATATATATTCATAAAAAACAGTTGTGATTGTAGGAGAGAAAAAATGGTAGAAGGTTTTAACCCCGTAAGATATTCCGTTATAACAGAAAAAAATCCCCGGGAAATTGTAATGCTGGTAGGAAATGGATGTAAATGGAGAAAGTGTCGTTTTTGTGATTACCACTTAGATTCCAGTATCGATGAGGATTTTAATTTCAATTTAAACAAAGAGGTTCTCAGCCATGTCACTGGTATTTACCATCAGTTGGAAGTTATCAACTCGGGAAGTTTTGTGGATTTGAATGTAAAGACAATGGAACTGATTAAGCAGATTTGTATAGAAAAGAAAATTCATCAGATTCATTTTGAATGTCATTGGATGCACAAAGAAAAGGTCATGGATTTTAAAAAAATGTTTGCTCATATCGGAGTGGAGGCAATTATAAAACTGGGACTGGAAACTTTTGATTACGACTTTAGAGAACGTGTTCTTGTAAAGGGGATTGATGAAAAAAGTCCTGAGACGATTGCAAAATATTTTGATGAAATCAATCTGCTTCAGGGAATTACCGGACAGAGTGCAGAGTCTATGATCTATGATATAGAGACCGGACTGAAATACTTTGAGCGTGTCTGCGTCAATATTATGGTAGAAAACGGAATGCCGATAAAACCGGATGCGAAAGTCATTGAGGAGTTTCGTAAAAAAGTTTATCCAAGATATGTGGATAACGACAGAGTAGATATATTAATGGAAAATACGGATTTTGGCGTTGGGAAAAATCAGATCGTAGAATCTGCTTAAGAGAAAAAAATAGGAACAAAAAGGGAGAAAAGATATGAATGAGTTATTGCTTATAGGCTCCATATTTGTGATTTTTGGAAGTCTTTTAGTCATATTCAAATTATTTGGAAAGCAGGGACTTTACTGTTTTACTGTGCTGGCAACAATATCTGCCAATATTGAAATTTTGATTATTGTCAAAGCATTCGGGATGGAAATGACTCTTGGGAATGTGTTGTTTGCATCAACGTTTCTTGTTACGGATATTCTGAGTGAAATGTACGGAAAGAAAGCTGCCCAGAAAGCTGTCCACATAGGAATTGCCACCTCCCTGATTTTTATTGTGTTTTCCCAGTGGTGGTTGTTATACACCCCTTCAGAGACAGATTTCGCTATGGGAGCGATGAGAACAATTTTTTCCAACACACCGAGACTGATGTTAGTAAGTATTATTGTCTATGCCATTGTTCAGGAATTTGATGTGTGGGCATATCACAAAATATGGAATTTTACCACAAAAAAATTCGGGGATAGTAAAAAATATTTGTGGCTCAGAAACAATGCCGCAACACTTATTTCACAGCTTTTGAACGATATTTTATTTACATTGGGAGCTTTTTGGGGAGTGCACAGTACAAAAACGCTGCTCAGTATCATCGTTTCGAGTTATGTTATATTTATTGTTACCAGTCTTGCCGACACACCGTTTGTGTATGCAGCGAGAAAAATACATCTAAGCAGGAAAAAAGAAGTAGAAAACACATAATTTTTTTTTTTTTTTTAAAAGAAGAAAATGTTTCCGACAAATAAGCAAAAGATGTACGGATAAACCGGCGGCATTTTGTTGAAAAAGTTGAAAGTATGTCGGTTTTATGGTATATATAAAAGAGTAAAAAATATGTTGAAAGGGGCTTGACAGTGATGGAAAGAAGACGGATAATTCTTAAGCAAGCAAGGGGTTGGTATCTTCTTTTCTGTTAAGCAATATATTGAACAAATATACAAAAGACGTATTCTGTCTATTTTTAGTAGACAGAATACGTCTTTTTGTTTATTTAGAAAAAATTATAATGGAGGAGGCTATGAACAAAATGAAAAAAATTTTAGCAATGTTATTATCTTTAGCAATGATTATTGCCCTTATCCCGGCAAATGTTTATGCAAAAGATGGTGATGAAATTTTAGGGCTCACGGTAGGAGGAGTCAATGCGTTTGAAACAGACAGCGGAGAGGGATGGAGTTATGATGCGGACACAAATACCCTTACTTTAAATGGTTATAACGGTGGAGCAATTATTGCACACTGTGATTTGACAATAAAGTTAGCGGCAGGAAGCACAAATAAAATTACTGCTGAAAGTGGAATTGCACTGGGAAATGAAGTTGAATTTGGTACACACTATATAATGAATATTGTAGGAGAGGGAGAGACGCGCGATGATGCAGTGTTGGAATTAAGTGCTGAAACGCATGCGATACATGTAGTTGGAAATCTGGATATAACAAACTGTACAATTAATGCGACTTCTACAGATATAAACGAAGAGATTATGCAGTCGGAAGATGATTTGACAATCACAAATTGCTCTGTTACAACAACAAAAGGAGGGAGAGGACCGCAATGTTTTGATTCTCTTACAATAAAAAACAGCTATATAGAAGCTAATGTTGCAGATACAGGAATACAGGCAAATAACGAAAACCTCGTTATTGAAGACAGCGAATTAAACATTACTATTAATACAACGCAGGAATACCCACCGATAGGAGCCGGACTTCAGTCACAATTCGGGTGTGTTAAATTGACCAATTGTTCCGGAACTATTTCTGCCCCGGTAGGAATCAGTGTAGAGCAGGGAGTAAGACGTCCTTCAAGTACGGAAACGACAGATATTGTAAACTGTGATTTGAAAATTATATCACGGGCTCCGCATAAATACGGGATGTTGATATACAGCGATTTAAATATTTCAAGTGATGATGCGGAGAAAAGTATTACATTTTCCACGGAGGATACGGTAGGCATTTATTCGTCCGGAATAACTACTGTTTCAGGAGAGGGTGTTATCAATGCAGAAAACTGTACACAGGGTATCCGGGCAATGGCAGGATATGAAAAAGAAAGCAGTGCTACAGTCAACGGAATCATATGGACAAACAACGATGTCGATGTAATTGTCAGCGGTATATGCAACAGAGTTGCTGACAGAGCATTGACAAATAGAAATGTTATAATCAATGATGATGTAAAAATGGAAGTGAAGGAAGGACAAACTTTATATTTGTCGGATGTACAGTCGTTTACAAATAATGGTGAAATTACAAATAATGGTACAATGCTTATCAACGGAGATGTCTCAACAAATAATGGAACAATTATTAATAATGCAGTTGTAACGGAAAATGAAGATACAGCTATTGTTAACGATGGAACCATCAAAACTTTGTGTAATAATGTTTTTTCAGTAATAGGAAATGAAATAGTTATAGAACATATCTGGGATGAAGGACAGGTTACAACTCCGCCTACTACCACCTCAAAGGGAGAAAAAACTTTCACATGTACATTGAATTCTGAACATACCAGAACAGAAGAAATAGAAATGCTTGAAGCGGCAGATTATTCAGCAGTAAAAGCAGCCATAGAAAAAGCCAATGCACTGGTAAGAGATGATTATGTAGACCTGACGGCGGTAGATGCGGCCGTCAATGCAGTTGATTGGGATAAAAGTGTTGCAGAACAGTCGGAAGTAGACGCTATGGCGCAGGCAATTGAAACCGCCATTGCAAATCTTCAAAGAAAACCGGAAGAGACAACAACACCGGCAGAGACAACAACTGAGGCAAAGACGACAAAATCTGTTGTTGCACCGGGCAAGAAGCCAGCATCATCCGTAAACGGCAAAATGTCAATCACATGGAAGAAAGTGAAAAATGCAGATGGTTATGATATTTATGTAGTTCAATGTGGAAAGAAATTTAAAAAGAAAAATATTGCAAAGAGTGTAAAGAATGCTAAAAAGGTTTCCGCAAGCATTAAAAAACTCAGCGGTAAGAAGCTTAAGGCAAATGCAAAATACAAGATTAAAGTGAGGGCATACAAACTTGTAGACGGAAAGAAGAAGTATGTGGCAAGTTCTCTTACATACCATATTGTGGGAAACAATCACAAAAAATATACCAATGCCAAAAAGGTTACGGTATCGTCCGATGCTGTTTCGTTAAAAGTAAATGCAAGTACAAAGATTCAGGCAAAAGTAGTAAAAGCGGATAAGAGCAAAAAAATGCTTTCAAAGAAGCATGGCAAAAAGATTCGTTACATATCAATGGATGAAAGCGTTGCAGTTGTAAACAGCAACGGGAAGATAACTGCCAAAGCAGCGGGAACCTGTTCTGTTTATGTTGTCGCACTGAACGGTGCATCCAAGAAAATCAAGGTTACAGTACAATAATCGGTAAAAAATAAAATTATTTTTCCGCATCCGGATAATCCGGATGCGGTTTTATGTTGAAAAAATATAGCATTGTAAGATTTTATTTATCGAGATAAAATAATATAAAATAGCAATTTATAACTTAAAGGATGGATTAGATGAATAAAATCAGAAGACACATATTTTTTGAAGGAAGAGTACAGGGAGTTGGATTTCGGTACAGTGCTTATTATATAGCGCAATCATTGGGGTTAACCGGATGGGTGCATAACTGTTATGATGGTCGTGTGGAGATGGAAGTTCAAGGGGAAGCAGAGAGCATCGATAAAATGATTCAGCAGTTAAATGCGCAGAGATATATTTGGATTGAAAACATGGAGATGAAAAAGATAGAGTTACAGGATGAGAACGGGTTTCGGGTGAGATAAAAGTAAAAACAGATATTGATTAACATTTCTCCCCATAATATTTCCATACTTGAAAATATTATGGGGTTTGCTATAATAAAAATTGCGTATTTTACATAATCTTACAAATAAATACAAAAGAGGTACAGATTAAAATATAATATATAAAGAAGGAATGAAAAAATGAAAGATACTCTTGAAATCAGATGGCACGGACGTGGAGGTCAAGGTGCCAAGACAGCGGCTTTGTTGCTTGCGGAAGTGGCATTTAAGACTGGGAAAAATGCACAGGGATTTCCGGAATATGGACCGGAGAGAATGGGTGCGCCGATTACTGCTTATGACAGAATCAGCGATGCTCCAATCCGGGTGCACTCTAATATTTATGATCCTCAGTTTGTCGTGGTGGTTGATGAGACGCTGGTGGATATTGTGGATGTTACAAAAGGTTTGCGGGAAGACGGCGCCATATTAATTAATACAGCAAGAAGTAAAGAAGAGATTATTCCATCATTAAAGGGATATAAGGGAAAAGTTTATACCATTGATGCCAGAAAGATTGCGATGGATACGTTAGGAAAGAATTTTCCGAACACACCGATGCTGGCGGCCATTGTTAAAGTTACAGGTGTAATAGATGATGAAACTTTCCTTCGGGAAATGGAAGGTTCCTTTAAACATAAGTTTGCAAAGAAACCGGAAGTTATCAAGGGCAATATGGAAGCCTTAAGAATTGCGTTAAGGGAGGTAAAGTAGATGGCAAAGTCAGATATCACAAAATTAGGTCAGGATGTTGCATGGCAGGATGTCACAAGAGGAAATACAATTGTCGGATGTGGAACAACAAGAGAATTTATAACAGGCGACTGGACTGCCGTAGCTCCGGTCATCGATGAAGAAAAATGTAAACAGTGTCTTTTGTGTGTACCGGTTTGCCCGGACAGTTCCATTCCTGTAAAGGATTATAAAAGACAGCCGATAGATTATGACCATTGCAAAGGATGTGGGATTTGTGTAAAAGCATGTCCCTTCGGCGCAATTAAGATGGAGGTGAAATAGATATGTCAAAGAGAGTTCTGTTATCAGGAAACGAGGCTGTTGCCACAGCTTTAAGACAGATTAATCCGGACGTATTTCCGGCATTTCCTATTACGCCATCCACGGAAATACCGCAGTATTTTTCAAACTATGTGTCTAACGGTCTTGTTGACACAGAATTTATTACAGTGGAGAGTGAACACAGTTCCATGAGTGCCGCTATGGGCGCTTCAGCTGCGGGGGCAAGAGCACTGACTGCCACATCATCTGCCGGTCTTGCATTTATGTGGGAGGTTTTGGGCGTTGCGGCATCCAGCAGACTTCCGGTAGCATTGGCAGCCGTCTGCAGAGCCCTTACAGGTCCTTTGAACATAAACTGCGATCATTCTGACACTATGGGAGCGAGAGATTCGGGCTGGATTCAGCTTTACGCAGAAAACAATCAGGAAGCTTATGACAATATGGTTATGGCATTTAACATCGCTGAAAACAAAGATGTAATGCTTCCGATTATGATTTGTCAGGACGGTTTTATTACGAGCCATGCTGTCAATGATATGGAACTTCTGGATGATTTGACTGTGAAAGAGTTTGTAGGCGAAAGAGAGCCGGTAGATTATCTTTTAAATGCGGATGAAACATTTGCAGTTGGTCCTTATGCTGTATCCGATTATTATATGGAGTCGAGAAAAGCACAGGCCCATGCAATGGAAAATGCCAAACAGGTCATTTTAGATGTGGCAAAAGATTTTGAAAAAATTTCAGGGCGTAAGTACGGTCTGATTGAAGAATATAAAATGGAAGACGCAGAGTATGCGATTGTCATTATCGGTTCTGCGGCAGGGACAACAAAGGAAGCGATTGACCATATGAGAGAAAAAGGAGATAAGGTGGGACTTGTTAAAATCCGCTCCTTTCGACCGTTTCCAGGGGCAGAAATCGCTGCATCCCTTAAAAAATGTAAGGCGGTAGCAGTCATGGATCGTTCCGAAAGTTTTTCCACTAACGGAGGCCCGGTGGGTGCAGAGACAATGCAGGCAATGTACACGGCAGGCTGCACGGCAAAGACGATTAACATCATGTACGGTATCGGCGGCAGGGATGTGAGAGTGGAAGATATGATGGGTGTTTACGAAACACTGAAAAAAATCGCATCTACCGGTGAAACAGGAGATGTTTACCGTTACATTGGATTAAGAGACAGGGAGGCAAAGTAATATGGGTTATAATTTTAAAGAGATAATGAACAAACCTGAAAGATTTGCTCCGGGTCATAGAATGTGTGCAGGATGTGGGGCAACAATCTGCGCGAGAAATGTACTGCGCGGGCTTCATGAAGGGGATAGAGCGGTAATTGGCTGTGCCACAGGATGTTTAAATGTTTCGTCGTTTCAATATCCTTATGTTGCCTGGGAAGACAGCTATATCCACAGCGCCTTTGAAAATGCCAGCTCAACCATGAGTGGTGTGGAAGGTGCGTATAAAGCAATGAAGCGCAAAGGAAAAGTGAAAGAAAATTATAAATTTATTGTGTTTGGTGGCGACGGCGGAACATATGATATCGGTATCCAGTCATTGTCCGGCGCTATGGAGCGTGGAACGGATTATACATATGTCTGCTATGACAATGGAGCGTATATGAATACGGGAACGCAGCGTTCCTCGGCAACACCGTTGTATGCGGATACTACCACGACACCGGTAGGTACAAAGTCGAATGGTAAGGAACAGTACAGAAAGGACTTGGCTGCCATACTTGCAGCCCACGATATTCCGTATACTGCCCAGACAACATTTTTTAAAGGAATGAAAGACCTTCATACAAAGGCTGAGAGAGCTATCTACACAGAAGGACCGTCATTTTTAAATGTTATGGCACCTTGCCCGACAGGATGGAAATACAAGACAGATGAAATCATGGAAATCTGCCGTCTCGCGGTGGAGACAAATTACTGGCCATTGTTTGAAGTGGTTGAGGGAAAATGGATTCTCAATTATGAACCGAAAAACAGACTTCCAATTGAAGAATTTTTGAAAACCCAGGGAAGATTTAAACATCTGTTTAAACCGGAAAATGAACATCTGATTGAAAAGTATCAGAAGGAAGTGGACAGAAGATGGGAAGAACTTCAATTTAAGTGCAGCAGGTAAGAATGAAGAAATATGGAATTTAAATATAATCGTAATAAAACGGAATTGCTTAGAGTCATGAAGGCTAAGAGTGAAAAAAAGGGGCTTAAAATTGCAGAAAAAAATAATAAACTCCAGGTAAGCCTTGCGCCGGGTAAGTTTTCCAATGGAGAGGATGCCATTCCGGTAACTTTTCAGGGGACAATTACGGGCAGTGACAGTCATTGTTCTCTCAAAGGAAAATTTAGTTATGGTTTTTATCTTTATACGCTTGTCATTGTGGCGGCTGTTCTCATCATAGCGAGATTTATCTGGTCTGCACATGAGCGTCAGACGGATAATATGATTTTGTGTGCAATTGTTACGGCACTGTTGATTTTAATAATATGTGTTGTATCCATAAAATCAAAACCGGCAAAGAAGATTATTAATGATTTTTTAAATAATCTTAATGTGAAGTAGTTTCAAAAAGTGTTAAGATTCTTTTTAATATAAAATTTTATAATGTGTTTGCAAGCAATGAGCTGTTACACAATTGTGTGACAGCTCATTTGCTTGTAGGTATTGATAAGAAATAAAAAAATAGCTATACTGATAAAATAATACAATGCCGTAAATGGAGGACAGAATGAAATTAATTGAAGTAAAAGAATTATATAAAAATACAGAAAAATATATTGATAAAAAAGTGGAAACAGGCGGCTGGATTCGAAGCATCAGAGATTCCAAAACCTTTGGATTTATAGTAATCAGCGACGGGACTTTTTTTCAGCCGATACAGGTTGTATACAATGATTCCATGGACAACTTTTCACAGATATCAAAAACCAATATCGGCGCGGCGGTAATTGTAAAGGGAACACTCGTTGCCACACCAAACGCAAAGCAGCCTTTTGAAATTCAGGCGGATGAAGTTTTTGTGGAGGGGGAAAGCACACCGGACTATCCCCTTCAGAAAAAACGCCACAGCTTTGAATATCTCAGAACTATTTCCCATTTAAGGCCGAGAACCAACACATTTCAAGCCGTGTTTCGGGTACGATCGCTCTGTGCTTATGCGATTCACAAATTTTTTCAGGAGCAGGGATTTGTTTATGTCCATACGCCGTTGATTACAGGCAGCGACTGTGAGGGAGCAGGAGAAATGTTTCAGGTCACAACAATGGATTTAAATAATATTCCAAAGACCGAATCAGGTGCGGTGGATTTTTCACAGGATTTCTTCCGCAAGCCGACAAATCTTACCGTTTCGGGACAGTTGAACGGTGAAACATATGCCATGGCATTTAAGAAAATTTATACCTTTGGTCCCACATTCCGGGCAGAAAATTCTAACACCACACGCCATGCGGCAGAATTTTGGATGATTGAACCAGAGATAGCATTTGCTGACCTTGCAGATGATATGGAACTGGCAGAGGCAATGATGAAGTATGTGATTCGGTATGTGCTGGAGAATGCGCCGGAGGAGATGAATTTCTTTCATAATTTTGTGGATAAAGGGCTTTTGGACAGGCTGAATCTTGTAATGAATTCAGAGTTCGGGCGCATCACCTATACGGAGGCAATTCAATTGCTGGAAGAACACAATGATAAATTTGAATATAAGGTTTCCTGGGGAGCGGACCTTCAGACGGAACATGAAAGATATCTGACAGAGCAGATTTTTAAACGCCCGGTATTTGTGACAGATTATCCAAAAGACATTAAAGCTTTCTATATGAAATTAAATGCGGATGGAAAGACAGTTGCGGCAATGGACTGTCTGGTACCGGGTATCGGTGAGATTATTGGTGGAAGCCAGAGAGAGGAAAATCTGCAGGTCTTAAAATCCCGTATGGAAGAGTTGGGATTAAATGAGGAAGACTATGAATTTTATTTAGATTTGAGAAAGTATGGAACAGCCAGACATGCAGGATTCGGGCTGGGGTTTGAGAGAATGATTATGTATCTTACAGGGATGACAAATATCAGGGATGTGATACCATTTCCAAGAACAGTGAATAACTGTGAATTATAATAAAAGCATATAAAAATGTACTGTGCCTATAACAGAAGGTATTTTATGAGCTTCTGTGTATAGGCACAATATTTGTAGAGGGAATTTTATTTTTTGTTCTTAAGAAAGTCTTAAGAATTTCAATACTTTTTTGTTAAAGATTAGAGATTATGATATACACACATAAATGATTTATGTAATTGCAGGTTGAAAGACAAAGGTGTTCGACCTGAAGGTGGAGGGAGATATGTACAATATTTTAGTTTGCGATGACGACAGAGAAATTGTGGGGGCAATTGAGATTTAGCTGACGAAGGAAGGATATAACGTAATAAAGGGCTATGACGGAATGGAAGCTATGG
>CALWNA010000236.1 GCA_944382505.1 uncultured Lachnospiraceae bacterium | reverse complement strand
GATTATATCATCAGGAAATTGTTTTTGATACAAATTCTGATTTCCTGAACGATTATGTAGGAGTGATTATGGAAAAAGCAGAGTTTAACAGGGATGAAATAATTGATGAAATTGTAAAATTGGAATTTGAAGCATTTGATAAGGTTCAAAATGTTGGCGGACGTGCGGAATGCCAGAATAACTGGCCATTTTTTTACGTTATGAGAAAAAGCCAGTATTTAACATGGACGGACCGTATGCTTGTGTGTATCAGAAATCTCTGGCTGGAAAACAAGGAAAAAGGCTGGAATATGATAACGGAAAAGTATGGCAGAATGATGGAACACACCGCACCGGAAGAATATGCCCGGATAAAAGATAATCTTCCGCCAAAATCAGAAAAGACGATAGCAATTGTTAATCAGATTGCCGAAATACAGGTGAATTGGATGAAAGAATTTGCAGAGAAATTTCCAAAGCTGGCAGCCAATGCCAGAGACATAACAAGTGACATGGATACAATCGACAACACTTCCTATGAGACATATTTAAAGGGGGAATTACTGACTTATTCCGGTGAATTGTTGAAACTTTATGCAGAATTTATTATAGGACTTGCAAGAGAGGGGAAAAATCTTGCCTATATGACCATAGAGAATACCGCGCATCTTCAAGGATATAAAAACTTAGATGAGGCGGAGAAACAAATGAAATAAATTTGTTTCGTGTTTTTAAGTACATAATAAAAAGCAAGAGGAAGAAATCAATGGCATTTTTACCGATATCCAAAAAGGATATGAGAGAGCAGGGAATAGAGCAACTGGATTTTGTATATGTAATAGGAGATGCTTATGTGGATCATCCGTCTTTTGGACATGCAATAATCAGCCGCATTTTACAGGCGCACGGGTATACCGTGGGGATTATTGCACAGCCGGACTGGAAGGACGATAACAGTATTAATATTCTCGGCGAGCCGAGATTAGCATTTCTTGTCATGGGCGGAAATATGGATTCTATGGTTAATCATTATTATGTTTCGAAAAAGAGACGTACCAGCGATGCATATACGCCGGGAGGAGAGATTGGAAAGCGACCGGACCATGCAGTGGCTGCATACTGTAACCTCATAAGACATACTTATAAGAAAAAACCCATTATTATCGGAGGAATCGAGGCCAGCCTCAGAAGAATGGCACACTATGACTATTGGAGTGACAGTTTTAAACGTTCCATTCTTTTGGACAGTCAGGCAAACATTCTTTCTTATGGAATGGGAGAAAAATCAATTGTCCAGATAGCCGATGCGCTGGATAGTGGACTGGATGTAAATGATATTACGTATATCCCGGGAACAGTATTTAAAACAAAAGATGTGTCAATGGTATATGATCCCATTGTACTGCCATCTTATGATGATATGAAAGCAGACAAATTGGAATATGCAAAAAGTTTTAAGATACAGTCGGAAAATACAGATCCCTATAATGGAAAGGCATTAATAGAGCCGTATCCCAACGGGGTTTTTGTCGTGCAAAATCCGCCCCAGGAGCCGTTGACACAACAGGAAATGGATGATGTTTATGATTTGCCTTATGAGAGAACATATCATCCGATATACAAAGACAAGGGAGGAATTCCCGCAATTAAAGAAATACAGTTTTCTTTAATTAGCTGCAGAGGATGTTTTGGAGCGTGCAGTTTTTGTGCATTGACATTTCATCAGGGCAGAATTATTCAGTCAAGAAGTCACGAATCCATAATTGCGGAAGCAAAGAAGATTACGGAAATGCCTGACTTTAAGGGGTATATTCATGATGTGGGCGGACCTACCGCAAACTTTTACCATCCATCCTGCGATAAACAGCTCAAGAGCGGTGTGTGCAAAAATAAGCAGTGTTTGTGGCCACAGCCCTGTAAAAATCTTAAAGTGGACCATAAAGATTATCTTAATCTGCTGCGTAAGCTTAGAAATCTGCCAAAGGTTAAGAAAGTATTTGTGCGTTCCGGAATCCGGTTTGATTATATTATGGCAGATAAAAATGATACCTTTTTCCGGGAACTTGTTGCGCACCATATCAGCGGGCAGTTGAAGGTTGCCCCGGAACATATCTCTGACAAGGTACTTTCCTATATGGGAAAGCCCCGGCATTGCGTTTACGAGAAATTTATAGAAAAATATTACCGCTTAAATGAAAAAGCAGGAAAAAAACAGTTTGTTGTTCCTTATCTCATGAGTTCTCATCCGGGTTCAGATATGAAAGAAGCCGTAAAACTGGCAGAATATTTAAGGGATATCGGATATAATCCACAGCAGGTTCAGGATTTTTATCCCACACCTTCTACAATGTCCACGGTTATGTATTATACAGGAGTGGATCCGAGAACAATGAAACCGGTCTATGTGCCGAAAAATCCACACGAAAAGGCAATGCAGAGAGCATTAATGCAGTACCGGAATCCGGCAAATTATGAGCTGGTAAAAGAAGCATTGCATATTGCAGGGTGTGAGGATTTAATCGGATTTGACAAAAAATGTTTAATCAAACCGAGACAGCTAAAAAGAGAAAAGATGGGAACCACAGGGAAAAAGAGAGCGGAAGCAGAAAAACGGGGAAGGATAAAACCGGGAAATAAAAAAAATAGGAAAAAGTAAGTTTTTCGTTGTTTGAAATATTCGGAGGAAAAACTTTACGATAAAAAATAAAATTAATGCATTATATGACCCGGAACTATGTTATACTTATTTTTGTGGAAAAAAATAGAAACAGGAGGGAATTAAAATGAATATTAAAATATTGCAGAAAGATATGATTGCGGCAATGAAGGCGAGAGATAAAGCACGAAAAGAATCTATTTCAGCGTTGATTCAGGCAGTAAAGAAAGCGGGAATCGATGCGGGATGCCGGGAAGATATTCCGGAAGAGATGGTGAATAAAGTGATTTTAAAGGAATTAAAAACAGTAAAAGAACAGATTGATTCCTGTCCTGCTGACAGAACAGATTTACTGGAAGAATATCAGGCAAGATATGATGTCTTTCATGAATATGCACCGCAGCTTATGAGTGCGGAGGAAATCGAAGCAGAGTTGAAAGAAAAATTTGCAGATGTAATTGCAACAAAAAATAAAGGACAAATCATGAAGGCTGTAATGCCGGCTTTTAAGGGAAGAGCAGATGGAAAGGTGATTAATCAGATTGTGGCAAAACTTTGTCAGTAAAATTACGGAAAAGAGCACTGATAACAGGTCGCTTTATAAATTTTCAGCAAAAATATGGTATCAGTCAGGGGATAGAAGGAGAACAATTATGAGAAAGAGAAGGAACATATTTTTCGCATTGTCATTAGCAGTTGTAATGCTGGTAACTGTAATACCGCAGATTGGAAAAATTTATGGAGAACAGGAAACCGCATCGTATCATGTGACATATGCTTTTGCAAATCAAAATGCGGGTTCGGCATATGGAAAGATTACAGTTACAACTGCGGAACCGGGAACATATTCACTCTATTGGGGAGACAGTGAAGGGGAAAAATTAACGTACAACGGAGTCGAATATTCTGAATTGGGAACATGTGTGACAACGACGGATAATTTAACTGCCACATATCAGGTTCCATCACCGTACACGGCTATTCCGGAAGGAGCGGAGGAACTTTTAGTTTATAACGCTAAGTCCCAAGTGGTGGTTTCTTATGATATACCGACGGCAAAACAGTTTAATGCAGGAACGCTGTCATACAAATTTGGTCTGATGAGTGACGTTCATTATAACAGATATGCGGACTATTCTGATGATGATGCAGTGCCTGCATTTGACAATGCATTAAAGTTCATGAATAATCAGGGGATTGACTTTGTAGGACTTACAGGAGATTTAAGTGCTAACGGAGAAAAAACAGCTTACACAAAATTTAATGCAGCAATTCGTAAGTATCCCAACATGACGGTTTACACGTGTATGGGGAATCATGATGACCGCAATGTATCAGACTTTAAGAAATTAATTAATGCAAAGGCAAAAACAGACAGCAGCGTAAAGCAGATTTCTGACAATGGGTTGGATTTTATTTATGAAAAGAGTGGAGATATTTTTATTTTCTTAAGTCAGACAAGGTGGGATTATTATACCGACAGAAGTTATATTTTAGAGACTTCACAGTTGAACTGGCTGGAAAAAAATTTAAATACATATGCCGGAAAAAATGTTTACCTGTTCTTCCATACATATTTTGCGTCAGAAAACGGAAATGTGACAACGGCAGTTGGAAATCTTATCAATCCGGGTGGATATACTTACGATCTGACATACAGATTTGGATGTGCTGACGAAAAAAGGTTTAGAAGCCTTTTAAACAAATATCCGAATGTGACGATGTTCAGCGGACATTCTCATTGGGCATATGATCAACAGAAATACAATTCAAATCTAAATATAGGAAATATCAAAAGCAATGGAACGGGAGCCACATTGGTTCACCTTTCAAGCGTAAGCGCACCGAGAACTATAGAGTTAAATTCAGATACCCGTGACGAGAATAATGGCGTCAGATCGGAAGGGACAGTTGCGCTTAAGTACAAAAATTGCACAGTATATATGGGCGTAGATTTTATGAATGGTAAATATCTTGCGTATGCGACATATGTCAATGCGGATGGGCAGAAAGGAACGCCGATCCCTGCCATTAAAACAGGTAAAACAAAAATTACGTCTATTGGAAAGATAAAAAAAGTTTCCAAAAAATCAAAGAAGTATAAGGTAAAAATAAAATATAAAAAATTAAAGAACGCTTACAAGTATCAGATAAAGTATTCTACCGGAAAGAAATTCAAGGCAAGTAAAACAAAGACAAGGACAAGTAAAAAGACCAGTTATATGCTAAAAAAACTGAAAAATAAGACGACTTATTATGTCAAAGTCAGGGCATATCGAATTCAGTTTGGTTACAGGGTTTACGGAGAATGGTCAAAAGTTAAGAAGATAAAAATAAATAAAAAAATTATAAAGAAGTAAAGGTAAAAAATAAAAAGAATACGTAAAGCAAGGGAAAGAAAAAAGGGATATCTTCGGTCACATTGTGGCAGAATGTCCCTTTTTTACGTGAAAGGGATTTAACATAAATTTAACGAAAACAGGATATTGTACTTAACCTGATAAAAATAAAATATACCCGTACCCTGAAGGAAAAATCCTTCAAGTGAAAACTAAATAGAAAAATAATAATTTATTTAATTAAAAAGGAGAACAAAATGAGAAAAAAATTTTTAGCAGTTATATCTGCAATTACTATCACAACACTTGCATTTACAGGATGCGGAAGTTCAGGAAGCGGAGAGTCATCAAGCAGTGATGATTCTGCATCGGGAACAACAGGCGCCATCACGGTTATCTCAAGAGAAGATGGTTCAGGTACAAGAGGAGCATTCGTTGAACTTTTGGGAATTATGGATGAGGAAGAAAATGACATCACAGTTTCAACCGCAGAAATTACAAATAGTACATCTGTAATGTTACAGACAGTAGCACAGAATGAAAAAGCAATCGGCTATGTCTCTCTCGGTTCACTTTCTGATGACGTAAAAGCAATTCAGGTTGACGGAGTAGATGCTACAACAGACAATGTTAAGTCCGGTACATACAAAGTATCCAGACCGTTTGAAATCTGTTATCAGGAAGATAATCTTACAGATTTAGACAGAGATTTCATTTCCTTTATTATGAGTGAGGAAGGACAGAGCATAATCAGCGAAGACGGATATATTCCGGTAGAGACACAGGGAACATATACAGCAAGCGGACAGGAAGGAAAAATCAGCATCTCCGGTTCCACATCTGTTGCACCTGTAATGGAAAAATTGGCTGAAGAATATAAGAGCCTTAATCCGGACGTAACAATTGATATCCAGCAGCCAGGTTCCGGCGCTGGTATTCAGGCAGCAATCGAAGGTACTGTAGAAATCGGTATGTCATCAAGAGCACTTGAAGAGGAAGAATTGGCTACTCTTACAGAGCAGCAGATTGCATTAGATGGTATTGCTGTAATTGTAAATAAAAATAATGATATATCAAATCTTACATCGGAACAGATTAAGAACATTTATGTAGGTGATACAACAAACTGGGAAGACGTTCAGTAAGATTCTTTTGCAGCAAAGGGTACAGGCAGAGGATGTAATATTCCTCTGCTTTTCAAGTAATCAGAGAAGGAGATAAAGAGTTGAATAAAATATCAGAAGTCCTGATGAAAATAGTATTTCTTTTATGTGCGTGTATTTCCATTGCGGCGGTTGCTTTGATATGTATTTTTATGTTTGCAAACGGAATACCGGCAATAAGAGAAATCGGACCTATAAATTTTCTATTCGGAACCGTATGGAAGCCACAACAGGAAATTTTTGGAATAGGTCCTATGATTATAGGCAGTATTTATGTGACGGCCGGAGCAATGATTATTGGTGTTCCTATTGGCCTTCTGTCGGCAGTATTTCTTTCAAGATACTGTCCAAAAAAATTATATACACTGATTAAACCAATGGTTAATCTGATGGCAGGAATTCCATCGATTATCTATGGATTTTTTGGATTGGTTGTTATTGTCCCTTGGATTCAGAATACGTTTGACGTAGCAGGAAAAGGAATTCTGGCCGCATCCATACTTTTGGGGATGATGATATTACCTACAATTATAAATACAGCAGAAGCATCGATAAATGCAGTGCCGGAGAATTATTATGAAGGAGCGTTGGCCTTAGGTGCAACAAAAGAGAGAAGTATTTTCAAAACAGTTATTCCGGCGGCAAAATCAGGCGTTATGTCAGGTGTTATTCTGGGATTGGGACGTGCAATTGGTGAGACAATGGCGGTTGTAATGATTTGTGGAAACCAGGCAATAATGCCTACAAGTATTTTTAGTGGGGCGCGAACCCTTACATCCAATGTAGTTCTGGAAATGGCATATGCATCAGGACTTCACAGAGAAGCGCTAATTGCTACAGCGGTCGTACTGTTTGTGTTTATATTAATTATTAATTTATGCTTCTCAGTTTTGAACAGGAGGTCTCAGGCATAATGGAAAAGAAAAAAACAAAAGTACAAAAAAGTGAAAACTCAACTACATTACAGAATAAAATAAAAGAATATCTGAGAAAACCGGGTTCACTGCTCATGCTGATATTAATTATTCTGGCGATTACATTTACTGTGGCCATGATGTTATACCTGGTTATATATATATTAATTAATGGTATTCCATATATTAATGCAGATTTGTTTGCGTGGGAATATGATTCTAACAATGTCTCGATGACACCTGCCATTATTAATACAATTCTTATGGTAGCTTTTACATTAATTTTAGCTGTTCCAATAGGAATTGCGGCAGCAATATATCTTGTTGAGTATGCGAAGAGAGGCTCGAAATTAGTTAAAGTCATAAGAATTACGACAGAAACGCTTGCGGGTATCCCATCAATTGTATTTGGATTATTTGGCTTTCTTGCATTTGTTATTGCTCTGGGATGGGGATTTTCTATGATAGCCGGCATATTAACTTTAACATTTATGGTGTTGCCAACCATAATACGAACAACAGAAGAAGCACTCCTTGCAGTCCCTGATATGTACAGAGAAGGAAGCTTTGGATTGGGAGCAGGAAAGATAAGAACCATTTTTGTAATTATTCTTCCTTCTGCTGCTCCGGGTATATTGGCGGGAATAATACTTTCGATAGGAAGAATTGTAGGTGAAAGTGCGGCGCTGATCTTTACGTCCGGTTCTGTGGCAGAAATACCGGGAAATCTGTTTCAGGGCGGATTTCTTGATTCCACAAGGACGTTGGCAGTTCATATGTATTGTCTGTTATCAGAGGGATTATATATGAATCAGGCCTATGCAACAGCAGTAATACTTTTAGTAATTGTGTTGATTATTAACTGGTTGTCAGGTCTATTGGCAAAAAAAGTTGGTAAAGAAAAATAGAGAGGGGCAAAGAAACAAAGTTTATCAAAAAATAGCTTCTCATTATATGCCACCGGATGAAAGGGGCAGTACATATTATACAAGGAGAGTAAAGAATGGGAAAATTTGATATAAAAAATATGGAGCTTCACTATGGTGATTTTCATGCTATAAAAGATGTTAATTTGTCAATTCCGGCAAACGAGATAACAGCATTTATCGGACCATCAGGCTGTGGCAAGTCTACCGTGTTGAAATCACTAAACAGAATGAATGATTTGATTTCGGATTGTGTGATAGAGGGGACAATTACTCTTGACAATGTGGATATCTATAAAAATATGGACGTGAATCAGTTGCGAAAAAGGGTGGGCATGGTATTCCAGAAACCAAATTTGTTTCCAATGAGTATATACGATAATATTGCATATGGACCGAGAACCCACGGTATTCGTTCAAAAAGCAAATTAGATGAGATTGTTGAGCGAACATTACATCAGGCAGCTATCTGGGACGAAGTAAAAGATTCACTCAAAAAGAGTGCTTTGGCAATGTCTGGTGGGCAACAGCAGAGATTGTGCATCGCAAGGGCACTGGCAGTTGAACCTGAAGTTTTACTTATGGATGAACCGACATCTGCCCTGGATCCGATTTCCACATCCAAAATAGAGGATTTGGCAATAGAATTAAAAAAAGATTATACGATTATTATGGTAACGCATAATATGCAGCAAGCAGCAAGAATATCAGACAAGACAGCATTTTTCCTCTTGGGAGAGGTTATTGAATTTAATGATACAGAGGAATTGTTCTCTATGCCGAAGGATAAGAGAACAGAAGATTATATCACAGGAAGATTTGGTTAAAAAAAAGAAAAAAAAGAAAGG
>CALWNA010000235.1 GCA_944382505.1 uncultured Lachnospiraceae bacterium | reverse complement strand
CTGTTGTGTGAACAATAGTAATTGGTCTTGTGGAATTCAATTCACGCATTGTTTTTGTAATTTTTTCAAAATATGGCACGGCGCCTTCTTAATGGGTTGCAGCTTCATTTGCCACACTCCACATCATAACGCAAGGATGATTTTTGTCACGTTCATACATAGCTTTTAGCATATCAATATGATGCTCCAACGTTTTATCATTTACCCTGTCTCCGCTGAAAACGCTTCTTCCATCCCAAAAGCACATTCCCACTGCCGGAACCTCATCAATTACAACAAAGCCTTCCCTGTCGGCAAGCATCATCTGTTCTTCGGAATACGGATAGTGAGAGGTTCTAAAAGAGTTGGCTCCAAGCCATTTCAGAATATTAAAGTCCTTTATGTTCAGCGCCTCATCAAGACCCTTGCCATGAATATCACTGTCCTCATGACGACCGAACCCCTTAAAATAAAATGGCTTTCCGTTGATTTTAAATTCTTTGTCTGTAGTTTCGATGGTTCTGATGCCAAAGGTTTCTGTATAAATATCCTCTTCGCCTTCCACTCGAAGATTGTAAAGGTATGCCGCCCCCGGATTCCAGAGCGTAGGATTGTGGATTTCTATTTCCGCATAAAACTTATTCTCTTCCATACACCGCTCCGGAACTTTCTGTGCAACGACATTTCCCTGCGCATCTATCACCGTTACGGAAGTAATTGTGTCTGTGGATTCTATCTTTGCTTTTACCGTTGCAGACTGTGCTTTCGGCAAAACTCCATCGGCATATAGTTTATTATAATCAGCAACTGTAACATTGGTCTGATTCGGGCAGCCGCTATCCAGCCCGGCTACCTCGGTCTCTATGATAATATCTTTAATATATTTTTTTGGCGTTGTATAAATCTTAACCGGTCTGTGAATTCCGGAATAATTATAAAAATCAAAATATGTTTCCTGAAATTTAAATCCCTCAGGATACTGCTTTCCTGATTTTTCGATAATTTCTCCACATGGGATACAAGTCCAGTCGAGGATATTGCTCAACGCCACCGTAAGTCTATGCTGCTCTAAATCACTTCCTGTAACAAGTTCTGTTATATCTGATTCGAAAGGAAGGAAGCCACCCTTATGCCGTACTATTTCCTGTCCATCCAGCCATACTACGGCATGATGGGTGGCACTGCCAAATCGAACTATTATTCTTTCTTCTTTCCAGTTATCCGGAATGATAAATTCTCTCTCATACCAAACATATCCAATATGTTCCTTTATTTTTTCATCTGTAAATAAATCATTATAACTTGCGGGCACTGCCATTGGAATTGTGTCGGTTAACGGACTTTCATACCATTTTTCACTAAATCCGACATTGTCTGTATCCACTTTAAAATTCCATATCCCGCTTAAATTTTTTACTTCTCTTACTTTATTTTCTATTGGGTAAAGCATCTTTTCCTCCATTCCTTGAAATGATTATAAAAATTTATCGCTGAACTCTTCCGGTTCCTTTTCCATCAATTAAATTTTCAACCTCTTCTCTTGTTACCAAATTTACATCACCGGGAATTGTATGTTTGAGCACCGATGCCGCCACCGCAAAATCAATCGCCTGCTGCGGTTCTTTTCCCTCAGCCAGACCTGCAATTATTCCTGCCGCAAATGCATCTCCTGCGCCAACCCTGTCTACCATTGGTTGAATCTGATAATTTGGTGCCTGATACAATTTTTCTCCATCAAAAATGCATCCACTAAGTTCATTGTGGGATGATGTATAACTTTGTCTGAGGCTGCTGACAACATACTTGAAATTGTATTTTTTTACCATTTCTTCAAACATTTGCTCATATGCCTGCATATCCGGCGTGTCATCATCATTTCTCCTGCTCAGACGAAATCCAAGCATTTTAACGGCATCTTCTCTTCCACCCATACATACATCCACATATTCCATGTACTGTGGCATCATCTGCCGGGCTTTTTCTTTTGTCCAAAGCTTCTTTCGGAAATTTAAATCACAGCTTACCGTCAGTCCGTACTGTTTTGCCTTTTTAACTGCTTTCAGTGTAAGTGCTGCTGCCGTATCACTTATAGCCGGAGTGATTCCCGAAAAATGAAACCAGTCCGCCGTCTCAAATATTTTATCAAAATCAAATTCCTCCGGTTTTGCATTACTCATGGAAGAATTTGCTCTGTCGTAAACTACATTTGACGGTCTTAAGCTGGAACCGATTTCTATGTAGTATATTCCCATTCTGTCGCCGCCATAGGCAATATCCTGTGTATCTACACCGTACTTTCGAAGTGTTGCCGCTGCACTGTGCCCTATGGGATTATCCGGAAGCCTTGTTATATGTTTTGCCTGATGCCCAAAATTTGCAAGAGATATTGCCACATTGGATTCACTTCCACCGTAGCAGACATCAAAATCTGTTGCCTGAATAAATCTTTCATGATTCCGTGTGGAAAGCCGTACCAGCATTTCTCCCATGGTTACTATCTTTGCCATAAGTTACCTCCATAAACATCGCTGTCGTATTGCGCCATTTTTTTAACTATCTTATTTCTTTTACGATATCTGACGCCTCCTGGGAAAGTCTTGCTATGGTATCAAAATCATCATTTGCGATCAGACTGCTTTTTACCATCCAGCTCCCGCCGCAGGCAATTATGCTGTCGCACTTCAGATATTCTCTGACATTGTCAGGATGAATCCCTCCGGTGGGGATAAATGTCACATTTTTATATGGTCCGCTTAATGCTTCAATCATCTTAACGCCTCCCGCTGCTTCTGCCGGGAAAAACTTCATTGTCCGGATTCCGAATTCCAGATTCTGCTCAATTTCACTGGGCGTCATAACTCCCGGAATAACACATATTTTTTTGTCCATACAATACTGAATAACCTTGGGGTTAGAACCCGGGCTTACGATAAATTCCGCGCCGGCATCTATCGCCGTCTGTGCCTGTTCGGTGGTAAGAATTGTTCCTGCTCCCACAGTCATTTCGGGATAATTATTCTTTATGATTTCCAGAGCTTTTGCAGCCGCTTCCGTGCGGAAAGTCACTTCTACACAGTTTAATCCGCCATATAGAACTGCCTGCCCTAAAGCCTTGGCTTTGCTTTCATCTTCCATTACAACTACCGGCAGAATACCGCATTTTTCTATTTTTTCTAACACTTTCATTGGTTCATTTTCCTGTCCTAATATTTTATATTCCAATCTTACGCAAACTTTTACACTCCGGAATATGCGGAAAACCCACCGTCTACCGGAATAACAACTCCATTGACAAAACCGGACGCCTTCTCATTACAGAGGAAAAACATCGTCCCTATTAATTCCTCCGGTTGTCCGAAGCGCTCCATCGGGGTACTGCTTAAAATCTTATGTGTTCTCTCCGTAGGTGTTCCATCTTCATGAAACAACAACTTTTCATTCTGCTTTGTAACAAAAAATCCCGGTGCTATGGCATTACAACGGATTCCTATTTTTGCAAAATGCACGGCAAGCCACTGTGTATAATTGGATATTGCTGCTTTTGCCGCACTGTATGCCGGAATCTTTGTAAGCGGTGTAAATGCATTCATGCTGGAAATATTGATAATGCTGCATCCTTCCTTGCCAATCATGTCTTTTGCAAAGACCTGGGTCGGAAGAAGACTTCCCATAAAGTTTAAGTTGAAAACAAATTCCACACCTTCCTTATCCAAATCAAAAAATGTTTTGGCATTTTCCAAATCCTCCGGGTGAAAATATTCAAAATCTGTTGTTGCCTTTAAGTTATTCCCTCCGGCACCATTGATCAGTATATTACATGCGCCAAAGTCTTCCATAATTTTTTTATGCGCTTTCTGTATACTTTCTTTTTCCAATACATTGCAGACATATCCTCTGGCGCAACCACCTTTTTCTACGATTTCTGCCGCTTTTGTTTTTACGGCATTTTCATTAATGTCAAGCATTGCTACCCTGGCCCCCGCCATTGCAAACGCCTGTGAGAACATAGAACACAGCACGCCGCCGGCTCCGGTTATAACCACAACTTTTCCCTTAAAACTTATTTCCAGTGGTAATTCCATTTGTTTTTCTTTCCTTTCTGTCATTTTTCATATTTTTTCAATTGATACAAAAATTCATCTGTCAGTGAGACCAATTGTCTTACTTCTTTTTAACTGTTTTTTCCAATGTCTCCCAAATTCCATTGATATACGTTGCACCAAGCGCCCTGTCAAACAATCCATATCCCGGCTTTCCGGTTTCCCCCCAAATCATTCTGCCATGATCCGGTCTTACATAACCGTCAAATCCCGTATCATAATAGGCTTTCATTATCTCAACGATATCAAGACTTCCATCTGCCGACCTGTGAGCGCTCTCTTCAAAGGAACCATCCTCGAGAATCTTTACATTTCTGACATGCGCAAAACAAATGCGCTTTTTCTCTCCATATTTTCGGATTAGTTTTGGAATATCATTGTCTTTGGTACAGCCCAGACTTCCGCTGCAAAAAGTTAATCCATGGTGTACATCATCATATATGTTCAGTAATCTGTCGATGTTCTTTTCATTGGTAATAATTCGCGGAATTCCGAAAATAGACCATGGCGGATCATCCGGATGTATTCCCATATAAACATCACATTCTGCTGCCACCGGCATAATCTCATGAATAAAATATTCCAGATTTCTCCAGAGGCCTTCCTCCCCTAACTCTTTGTACGCCGCAATCAATTCTGCCATCTCATCTGTTGTATAAGATGCATCCCATCCCGGAAGCGCCATCTTGAGAGGATCCATTCTGCCAACATCTTCTTTGTAATATACAAGTGCCTTGGAGCCGTCTTCCAGCGGCTGATTCAGTCTGGAACGTGTCCAGTCAAAAACCGGCATAAAATTATAGCAGATACATTTTATTCCCGCCGCTGCCAGCCTCCTTATATTCTCTTTATAGTTTTCGATATATTTCTTATAATCTTTACGTCCCAATTTAATGTCTTCATGTACCGGAAGGCTTTCAATAACCTCCATCTCCAGTCCATGACTTTCAATTTCGTCTTTTAATGCCTGAATACTTTCCTTTGGCCAAATCTGTCCCGGAGCCACATCATAAACTGCAGTAACCACTCCTGTCATGCCCGGTATCTGACGAATGTAATCTAAAGTTATCGGGTCCTCTTTTCCATACCAGCGAAATGTCATCTTCATTGTAAACTTTCCTTTCAGCACTATATAAAAAAGAATTCTATTTCGTTTCATGCACTTTTTGTAAGCGCTTACATTTAATTTACAATAGTATTTGCCATATGTCAATATTTTTTTCTTACATTTTTCCTTACACATTTTTGTATTTTTATTATTGCTTATCTCCTTTTATTAATGTATAATTTAGTAATGTAAGCGTTTACACTATTTAAGATGATTTCTATGAAATTTCAAAATCGCAATGATGAATTTAACAAAATGGAGAAAAAAATGAACATTTATGATATTTCGAAAAAAGCAGGTGTTTCCATTGCCACAGTTTCCCGTGTGATGAACGGTTCTGACAAGGTGAGTGAAAAAACACGAAAAAAAGTTTTAGACATTATGAAAGAGACCGGTTACACGCCAAACGCTTTTGCCAGAGGCCTTACCTTTAATACGATGAGTACCATCGGGCTATTGTGTGCCGATTGCTCCGATCATTTTTTGGCTACTGCCATTTCATATTTAGAAAAAGGGTTTCGCGCCAACGGATATGACTGTATTTTATGCTGCACAGGATATGAGCTTGCCACAAGACAAAGCTATCTGAAACTTATTCTTTCCAAAAAAGTAGACGCGGTAGTCCTTGTGGGTTCGACTTTTATTGAAGAAAATATAGAAGACAATCAATATCTAATTGATGCTTCCCTGGAAGTTCCGGTTGTCTCAGTAAACGGTTATTTAGATTCACCAAATATCTACTGTACACTGTGCGATGATGCTGAGGCAATCTGTAATGTAACAACACAACTGATTCAGGAGGGCTTTCAGAAAACACTGTTTCTCTACCGCTCTGCTTCTTACAGCGGGTGGCATAAACTTGCCGGTTTTAAAAAAGCATATCGCAATGCCGGATTGGAATTATCCAATAAACAAATACTTTGTCATCACGGTGACATTAACGAGACGAAAGAAATGCTTTTACAATATTATGAGAAGGATTTTAAGTTTGATTCTGTTGTGGCAGGAGATGACGAGCTTGGTGTTTCCGCACACAAATTTGCCAAAGCCAAGGGCTTTCATATCCCGGATGAATTTTCCATTATAGGATACAACAATTCAAAAGTCGGTGTCTGCTGCGAACCGGAATTGTCTACTCTGGACAACAGGCTTGAATTTGTTTGTTCTAACACGGTCCAATCCGTTATGAATATTCTAAATGGACAAAGTGTTCCGCGAAAAACCATGGTTTCTGCCGAGTACATTAAACGCGGAACTACAAATTTCTGATGTTCCGACAATTTCTCATTCATATTGATACTGCGTCTGCGGTGGAATGGAGTTTACAATGAAAAAATTTATGGAAGATGACTTTTTACTTTTTAATGATGTTTCTAAAAAATTATATAATGATTATGCGAAAAATATGCCGATAATTGATTATCACTGTCATGTCAATCCAAAGGAAATTGCAGAAAATGTTTACTTTGAAAATATTACGCAGCTCTGGCTTGGCGGCGACCACTATAAATGGCGCCAGATGCGCAGCTGCGGCGTTGATGAAAAATATATTACCGGGGATGCGTCCGATCGGGATAAATTTCAAAAATGGGCCGAAACACTTCCCCGTCTTATAGGGAATCCACTGTTTCACTGGTCGCATTTGGAGTTAAAAAAATATTTTGGCTATGAAGGTATTCTGAATGGAGATACGGCTGAAGATGTATGGAATATATGTAATCAAAAATTAAAGACGATGTCTGTGAGAGATATTATTGAAATGTCGAATGTGGAATTGATATGTACTACCGATGATCCTGTGGATTCACTGCAATATCACAAAAAAATTGCAGACAGTGATTTTTCTGCGAAAGTTCTTCCGGCATGGCGCCCTGACAAATTGCTGTGCATTGAAAAAGAATCTTTTAAACCTTACATAGAACAGCTTGCAAAAATCAGCGGCATTGATATTTTTGATTTTTCCTCTTTAAAAAAAGCCATTACCATCAGAATGGATTTCTTTGATTCTTTCGGATGTAATATTTCCGACCACGGTCTTTCTTATGTGATGTATGTACCGGCAAGCGAAAAAGAAGTCAATGACATTTTTGTTTCCGCACTCTCCGGAAAAATTCTTGGAAAAAACGAAATCTTAAAGTTTAAAACTGCCTGTCTTAAATTTATGGCAGAGGAGTATTTTAAGCGTAATTGGGTTATGCAGCTTCATTTTGGCGTTATGCGTGATAATAACAAATTACAGTTAAAAAATTTAGGTGTGGATACCGGGTTTGATTGTATTGGCGATAATGCTCCAATGTCTCAGCTTGCAGCATTTTTAAATTGTCTTGCAGAAAATCAATCTCTTCCCAAAACAATACTTTATTCCCTGAATCCAAACGATAATGCTGCCATTGATGCTCTGATAGGATGTTTTCAGGATAATATTCCTTTCGGACGTGTTCAACACGGTGCCGCCTGGTGGTTTAATGATCACAGGCAGGGAATTACCGATCATCTTACCTCCCTTGCTAATCTGGGGGTTCTGAGCAACTTTATCGGTATGCTCACAGATTCAAGAAGTTTTCTGTCCTACACCCGACACGATTATTTTAGACGCATTTTGTGTGAATTCATCGGTAATATGGTGGTTCAAGGCGCGTATCCTTATGACATTGAATTTTTAGGCGGAATTGTTCAGGATATTTCCTATAAAAATATTAAACAATATTTAGAAAAATAGATTCTGTTCCAATGGAAAAACCGGGTACAAAAGTAAAATGTACCCGGCATTTCTGATTGCATATTCTTTACTATTTAATTTTTCTTCTCTTTGTCCATTTGCTATAATAAATTACTTTCCCATTTTTTACATACGCTCTTGCCCAAAGGTAATATTTTCTATTTTTCTTTAATTTTTTAATCGTAAACTTATACTTTTGATACGTTTTCAGTTTTGCCTTTTTTAATTTTTTTGATGTAGAAATTTTAACCTGATAACCGGTCGCTTGACTGATTTTCTTTAGTGTGACTTTGACCTTCTTTCGGTTTTTACTCCTTTTGACTTTCTTTATTTTTGTCTTGCCCACTGTATTCTTTGTTGTTTCCTTTGTCTGCCTTATTTCCTTCGTTTCTGTTTTCAGTGTGACCTGATCCGTAATGCCTTTACTTTCTACATTTTTTATAACTGCAGTTACTTTAATGGTATGTGTCCCGCCGCCATAACCTTTAAAGCTGTATGTTGCTGCCGGGCAGCCGGATTTCACCATGATTCCGTCTATGTAGATATTATACGTTTGCTCTAATATCCTCTGCTCTGTTGTCTCATTCCATGAAATCGTAATTTCATCCTCTGATATGCTGATAGCAAGCCCTATGACATCTAATGGAATGTTTTTATTTAATGTCGTTGTTTCCATGATTGCAGTATCGCTTGTTTCCGTTGTGATTTGTTCCGTCTGATCTGTTGGCATTTCTGTCGGTGCAGGCGTTGTCTCACCGGGCACTCCCGTTTCAGCAGTTGTTTCTTTCTCGCTTTCACCTTCAGAAGGTTTCTGTGAATCCGGATCGAATGGGACAATTCCACTTTCTGTCGCAATCATCGTAGTTATCATTCCCTGACGATATGTCATCGCGCGAACCTGTGTGTTTTCATCCACCACAATTGGTCCGGTATATATGGCAGAATTTTTTGTAGGGTCCGTTCCATCCAGCGTGTATTGAATGAGCGCCCCCCGAATGATTGTAGATAACGTA
>CALWNA010000234.1 GCA_944382505.1 uncultured Lachnospiraceae bacterium | reverse complement strand
TGACTCTTCCAATATATATCTTCTCAATACGCCACCAGAAAATTGTTTTCTAGTGATATAATCCCACAAATGCCGTCCCTTGTCATCTACAGCTTTCAATCTTGAAAATACAGCCGTTTTGATGCCCTGCCTCTCTCTGCTCAGAAGTAACATCATTTCATTTTCCAGCTTAGAGGGATTCGTATAAAAATCATCCGCATCCAGAAATGTGATGTATTCTGCCTTGGAATAGTTGGCACCTGTATTTCTGGCATTTGAAACCCCTTTATTTTCGGATAGGTACACCGGGCAGAGCTCGCTGGTCCTACACGCAAATTCATCGATTACTTTTTTTGAATTATCCGTGGAACAGTCGTCCACAATAATAACTTCTATCGGCCTATACGTCTGCGCCAAAACACTTTCCATGCAATTTCGGAGATATTTTTCATTGTTATAATTAGGAATTATAATCCCAAGCAAGGGGTTCATCTTATCACTCACAATCTTCAAAAATTTCTATACAAATTGCATTTTGACAATAGATTTTTTACAGTATATTTCCATCCAATACTTGCATAACTGACACCTGTACTGCCAGATATTCCTTCATATACCGGGTATTCCGGAAAATTCCTATACTTTATTTTATTGTCCTTTATGACCTCATAATAGACGTGCTCAAGATATTTTTCTTCCGCATCATTCACTTTTGTATATGCATTTAAAAAGCAATCTTCAAAACTTTTTTTAGACGCCCTGTAAAACTTCGTATCGATCTGCTGTTCTCTGGTTAAAGGCCGAACAGAATTGAAATAATTGATACCTGGTTTCATTTTCTGGAGAACAGAATCCAGATTCCGAACAACAATCCGTCCTGTGATTTTTACAAACTCTTCTTCCTGTTGCAAAAACTTGCTGTGTTTCCAGACATATTGCAAAATCTCGCCTTCTCCGTATCCTTTTCCACGCTGAACAGCATCCCGAGAACCTGTAAAGCTTAGAAACTCTGTCCCAATTCCATCTCCAGCCATGTTCTTCAAACGCTCCATCAGTTCCAATGCCCCACTGTTTTCACAAAATACGTATTTACTGATTTTCTTACAATTTGCCAAAAACTTCAGGCTGTCCGCATACTGTTTCAATCTCTCTTCCGTATCAGACAGCTTCACACGATATACTGCTTTATCAGGACGCAGCGTTCCTGTTATAATCACCAACATACTTCTTTTCCCTCCCATTCTCCCGCGCATCCCGGACTTTCTGATGCAGTATAGCTGAAAGCATTACAAAAAAAATGATATAATCAATCATTCCACCACCCCCAATTTCCATCATCAGATAAGCTCCCGATGCACCAATCATCGAAACCAGCATATACTTTATCCGTTTTTCAACCTGCTTCTGCCATAACAGATGCACAGCATCTACAATTACTAAAATAATATATACTGTCCACAGAATCAATGTTACGATTCCCGTATCATTAGCTGCCTGAAGCCAGTAATTATGCGCTCCCGGGGCTCCAAGCGGATGAATGTATCCACCTCCGAACGGATATTCTGGCAACTGACGGAGCGTTTCTGCCGCCATCTGGAATCTTATATTATGTAGGATTCCTCCATCTCTTGACATAAATGTCATTATCCTAAGATAGTATGGTGATTCGGCAAGTACCTCCCAACTCAACGTAACTGATATCAACAAAATTACTATCGTTATGAGAAAAGCAAAAATACTGCTTCTTATTGTACGAGAATCATTCCAATTAATAATTAAAAACATTACCATACACAACCCTGTTGCTACAATTGTTGTCATCAGAACCATTCTGTTCCCTACAACCAAATTGATATAATTGCTTATAATAACACTCAACAAAGCAAGAAAACTTTTAATCCATTTTTTTTCAAACAAGCAGCAAAAAGCATAGCCCACCAGAGCTGCTGCAAAAACTCCCCAATAACTATGCTGAGTGGCATACAAATATTCCTGAGACCAGAAATCTCCCCATGCTCTTTCATAATTTGGGAATCCTTCATTTAAATATACTGTATAATTTAAAAGGCTATATAAAAAAGTTCCACCTGCAATAGCCCATAATAATTTCTCAATATAACTTTCCTTCTTTTGATAAACAATTAATCTGCATAGAAAATACATTAGTATTGGGAGTATTAACATCTGAATCATCTGTCCCCAGGTATAGGACTTACTTTCTGTAAAATGATATTTATACACCGTACTGTAGATTAAAAGTATCAAAAAAAGCAATACGGAATGAAAGTCTATCCTTATTTTTTTATATTTTTTTACAAAGAATGCCACCCCTGCAATTCCCCAAATCCACAATAATTTTTCTTCTATACCCCCAAAATGCACTGAAAATAAAAAAAGCAGGATAATTTGTAAATTATCCTGTAAATTGTTTTCTATATTTTTTTTGAACTTTGTAAAGTTGCTCATCAAAATTGTCTTCCTTTTTACTATTATTAGTATTTCAAACTCCACATAACTAAAGCCAAGCGCTTTGATGTTTACAAGAAATTCAAATGTCAAAACCAAATAAATATAACAATTGACCTGTCATTGTATATTTGACTTATAACTTGAATATTACGGTGCGGCGGAGCCGCCAGTCCGGTGTGGCGAGAGCCACCTGTCCGGACTAACGGAGCCACCTATTGATAGTTACTCAGCCTGAGCAGGATCCAGACCATATACCTCTCTCATGGAA
>CALWNA010000233.1 GCA_944382505.1 uncultured Lachnospiraceae bacterium | reverse complement strand
TCCACCTATTACAAATATAACATGTATGGTAATGTCAAGGTCAGGTAGTATTTTCTAACGAAAATCTCCACCTTACCCTTGACATTATCTTGAAGGTGAAGTGTAACCAATCATTGACACCTTAACAATTTTTACAAATTCTTCAACATTTTTTCACTTTTTCTTTTTTAAAAACTTCTTTCAACATTAAAGCTGATTTGTCGTCATAATAATTCTTCTCTTCAATTTATTTTTATGAAATCGAAATATTTTCTCTTGTGATAATTTTTATTTCTATTTATACTAATATTGGAATTATTTAAGAAAACATACATCGGTTCGGAAGAAAACTTTTGCCACAATTTGTGTCATTCGACCGAGACTGTGGGATGGAGATTATTATGGATGATAAAAATAAATTTGAGGCAAGCAGTAAATATTTTACAATTTGTGTTTATTGTGTTTTAACAGTACTTATTATGGCATTGATTGTTAAGGCTGTATTTTTCTGGGAATCAACCTCTGCTACAATCCGCAATCTGTTATCTGCACTCTCTCCTTTTTTAATAGGTATCCTGATTGCTTTTTTAATTAACCCTTTAGTTAACTGGATTCGCCAGACGATTCTAATCAAACTTTTTCATATAAAAAATAAAGGCCTGAATAAACTTTTAGCAATATTTTTAGCATATTTTATTATTCTTTTTATTATCACTTTGGGAATCGTTTATCTAGTTCCTGAAGTGATTGACAGCTTGAATATGTTGTTGAATCAAATGCCTTCCTGGGCAAAATCCATTACAAATTTTTTTAATGAGCTGGCAAAAAAATATCCGGATTTGCAGTTTGAATATCTCCAGCGCACAATTAGTACGGCTGATGTGACATTACAAAACATACTTAGTAACTTAATTTCAACGCTGACGAATACTATTGTTGCAACAGGTGTCAGTATTGTAAGGTTTTTATTTAATTTTATTGTTGCCATTATCATTTCCTGCTATCTTCTTATTGACAAGAAAACGCAGACAAGAGGCATTAAAAGAATTATTTTTGCCTTCTTCAAAAAAGAAACCGCCGAAAAAATTTGTTCTGTTGCCCGTGGTGCCATTACTACCTTTAGCAATTTCTTTGATGGTAAAATGCTCGATTCTCTTATTGTTGGAAGTCTCTGTTTTATCTGCATGATGATTATCAGTCTTTTTGGCATAAAAGGATTTGCCAGTTGTTCACTGCTCATCAGCATTATTATCTGCATCACAAATATGATTCCGTATTTTGGTCCATTTCTCGGTGGTATTCCAAGTGTATTGCTTTTATGTATTTATTCACCAAAAAGCGGTTTTGTATTTGCCATATTAATTATTGTGCTTCAGCAATTAGACAGCAATGTAATCGAGCCAAAAATTCTGGGAGCTTCCACCGGACTTCGTCCATTGTGGATTATCTTTGCCATTACAATAGGCGGATGGTGTGCCGGTGTTGCAGGTATGCTCCTTGGTGTTCCGTGCGTTGCCGTCGTGTCCGGTCTTATGGAAGAAATCGTCAATGAACGCCTTGAAAAAAAAGGAATTGATATGCCGGTTCTAAATAATGAAAAAGTTCGGAGAAATAAAGTGCAAAAAGATTCCAAAAAGACGATTCTGATGAAACTGTTTAAGAAAAAGTAATCAGTTATAACAGAGTCAGCAACTTTAACATTTATAATCATATTCACAGATAAAAACTGACAACATCCATGTGCTGTCAGTTTTTTAATGACTTTTTTCCTATTTATAATGCAATATACTATCTGCTTGCAATCAGTTTATGAATCGGATTCCCCATTGCCGAAAATTTACTCTCATATTCTGTCATGATATTTCCCTGATTCATTTCTTCATCATTATGAAGGTCCCACGTAGATTGCACAAGTTTCCATCCTGCTTCCGGAACCTGTTCCAGTGAAAATTGGAATAGCAGATCATTATCTGTCTTAAACTCGACAACTCCATCTTTTTTCAATATAAAATCATATCTCTCAAAAAATTGTTTGGAAGTAAGTCGTCTTTTTGCATGTCGGTCCTTTGGCCATGGATCGGAAAAATTCAAATAAATTCTGTCTACTTCTCCTTTTGCAAAAACATCACATATGTATTCTGCATCCATTCTAATAAATCTTAAATTTTTTATATCCAACTCCTGACATTTCTCAATTGCTCTTATAAGTACGCTGGAATATTTTTCAATTCCCACATAATTTATATTGGGATTTTCTTTGGCAAGCTGCAGAATAAATTTCCCCTTTCCCATTCCTATTTCAATTCTAATTGGATTCTCATTACCAAACTCCTGATTCCATTTTCCTTTATTATCCTGCGGTTTATTGACTGTCAGATGACTCTCCTGTATTGCTTCTCTTGCTCCCGGAACATTTCTTAGTCTCATTGGTTCTCCTTTTCCACATTACATTTCTTTTTAATAAATTAATTTCTCTGTTTATTTTCCGTTAAATTTTACTTTTTTATATAAATTTTTTCAAGTTTTTGTTGTATTTTTTAAAAAAAGTGCTAAAGTATAACAAGAAGTACCAAAGGGGGTACTAGTAAGTACTCTTGCCTTAGCTTTCTGTTGTCCTCGGTAAGAATACCGCGGACTTTTATTTATTTAGTGCATATTTTTCTTTTTGCACATAATGATAATAGTATTAGCTATTTGTTGGTACATACTTTAAGGAGGTTGCATATATGAATCAGGATATTAACAGCATTATTTATCGACTGGCAGAAATCGATTCTGCATCAGCAAAAATCATGCAAAAAGCCCAAAAAGAAAAATCCCATTATGCAGAATATATTCATTATCAAAAACAAAGGTTTGATAAAACTCTTCAGGAAAAAATTGACAAAGAAATTGAAGCGTTTCAAACATTTATGAATGCTCAAAATGAAAAAGAAACTGCACAGTATAAAATTGACTGTGACAAAGATATTACCAATCTTGAACAACTCTTTAAAGAAAATGGTAATCAATGGGCTGATGAAGTTTTTAACAATATTATTAAATAAAGGGGTGATTACATGCGAAACGGAAGGCTGACAGCTTACAGCGGCATGACCACAAAAATACGGGCAATGAAAAAAAATTTGCTTTCGCCGGCACAGTATGAAGAAATCACTCATATTACCACGGTACCGGACTTAATCAGCTATTTGCAGAATTTTCCATCTTATGCAAGTGTTTTGATAAACATGGATGCTGCCAACACACATCGTGGTGCTGTAGAGAGCAGAATGACGTTTTCTACTTACAGTGATTTTTCTAAAATTTATCACTTTGCCGGAAACGCACAAAAGAAATATCTGGAATTTTATTTTATGAAATATGAAATTGCCGTATTGAAAGCTTGTATGCGTAATATAATGGATAGCCGTCGTACAAATGCAAATCCGGTATTAACGGATAAACATTTCAAGCGGCACACAAAAATTAATATTGATAAAACGATTAATTCCACGACGATGGATGAATTTATAGAAAATATTTCCGGATGCGTTTTTGAAAAACCTCTTCGGAAAGTCCATCAGTTGGAAAATCCTACGTTATTTGACTATGAAATGACATTGGATCTCTCCTTTTTTACTCACATTTGGAAACATCCGGAAAATTTTGTACCAAAAGGTGAATACAAATATTTTGAAAATGCGTTTGGATCCCAAATAGATTTGCTGAATATTTTATGGATTTATCGCTGCAAAAATTATTACACCTTATCGGATTCACAAATATATTCCTTTTTAATTCCGGTAAATTATCATTTGGAGCGTTCGCGCATTAAAGAAATGGTCGAAGCAGAAAACAATAATATATTATTTGAATTAATCAGCAGCTGTTATTATGGCAAGACCTATGGTTTTGACAGCAGCAAATCCATGGAATCGCAATTTGGAAGTATTCTAAATGATATTTATATGAAAGATTTTAAGGAATCTCCTTATTCACTGGCTGCAATTAATGCCTACTTTCATTTAAAAAATCTGGAAGTTGCAAAAGTTGTAACAGCAATGGAATGTATACGATAAAAAAATAAACCAGAGAACATCACCCAATATATTGACCAAAAGAGAGGTGTTCTGTAATGATAGAAAAAATGAGTTTTGTAACATTGGCCGGCCCTAAAACAGAGATTGATTATCTCGTCAGCCATTACTTAAACAAGCATGATATCCATTTGGAAAATGCCCTGACAGAATTCGATTCCTCGGAACAGCTTACTACTTTTTCAGAGGAAAATCCTTTTAAGGCAATTTTCAATAAAAGTCATGAGTTAATGTCACTTGTTAAAAATCCTGAAACTGTTCACACTGAAAAAATCAGTGTCCACAAAGCAGAAAAATTTATTGAAAAAATTGACGATAAATTAAGCGATGTAAGAGAGCAGATTTCCGGTATTGAAAAAAAGAAACAGGCACTGGATGAGGATTACAATATATTGGCTCCGTTTAAAACTTTAAATTATACATTAAAGGATATACGGAATATGGAATTTTTCAAATATCAATTTGGAAGAATTCCCAAATCTGAATTTGATAAGTTTGAATCTTATCTTGACCCGGATTTGAATGCCATATTTATTACCTGTCTTGTAGACGTGGAATATGTTTACGGTGTATTTTTTGCACCGATTGAATTTTTTGAAGAAGTCGAAAGAGATTTTCACAATATACGTTTTGACAGTATTGAGATTCCTTTAAAATACAAAGGATTTCCAAACGAAGAGTGTTTGGAAATCGCCCGAAAAAAAACGGAACTTGATGAGGATATCCAAAAGCTGCAAAGACAAATTGATGAAATAATTAATCAGGATAAAGAAAAACTGGTCTCAGCAATCCGGCGCATTGAAATGGCATATGCTAATTTTGACGTCAGAAAATATGCTGCTGTTACCAGAGATTCCGGCATTACTTTTCAGGTTCTGTGCGGCTGGATGACAAAAAAAGAAGCTGCAAAGCTGAAAAAAGAAACAGATGACGATGTAGATGTTGTGTGCATTGTCAACGATGATGTAGAAGGTCACAAAACAAAGCCTCCTACGAAGCTTAAAAATTTCAAATTAATAAAACCGTTTGAAATGTTTGTAAGGATGTATGGGCTTCCTTCCTACAATGAATTGGATCCCACATTATTTTTGACAATAACCTATGCATTTATCTTTGGGATTATGTTTGGAGACATCGGTCAGGGATTATGCCTGTTTATCGGTGGATTGTTATTATACAAAATCAAAAAGATGGATCTTGCAGGAATTGTATGTGCAGCAGGTTTTTGTTCCTGCATATTCGGAGCACTGTTTGGCAGTTTTTTTGGATTTGAATTTGAATCATTAATCAGTCCGCTAAATTCAAAAATTGTGCTTCCTTTCCTGGGCGAAATTAACATTGTACTTGTTGCAGCGTTTTTATTTGGATCCTTTATAATTATTTCTACAATGATTTTAAATATAATCAATGCAATTAAACAGAAAAATTTAGGCAAGGCATTATTTGGTCCAAACGCAATTACAGGCCTTATTTTCTACGGAAGTATAATAACCGTCGTCCTGCTATACATGACCGGTCATTCTCTTCCGGGTACAATCGTAATGATTATTATGTTTGTTGTGCCGCTGATACTTATATTTCTTGAGGTTCCCCTTAAGAACCTTTTAAATAAGAAAAAGCCTTTAATTGATGAGTCTCCGGGCATCTTTGGCGCCACAGCATTTTTTGAACTGTTTGACTATCTTTTGACTTATTTGTCAAACGCACTGTCATTTCTGCGTATCGGCGTTTTTGCCATCAGCCATGCTGCCATGATGCAGGTTGTAATGACTTTGGCAGGCGCAGAAAACGGAGGCACGCCAAATATTTTAGTTGTAATCATCGGCAATATTATTGTTCTTGCCATGGAAGGTCTGGTGGTTGGAATCCAGGTACTTCGTCTGGAATACTACGAAATTTTCGGTCGGTTCTACGATGGTTCCGGCAGAGAATTCGTTCCATATAGAAAAAAATACAAAAAGTAAATTATGTAAAAACAAAAATTTTAAACATTAGGAGGATTTAATTATGTTAGTAAATGTTTTATTCTTAGTAGCTTTGGTACTCACAATTGTATTCCCTGTCGTGGGATATTTCGTTGGAGAGCAGAACAGAGGCCGTTTTAAGAGAACTGTCCTGACAAACTGTTTTGCTTTCTTTGGAATATTTCTCTTTGCCACTGTATTTCTTTTCACAAGCACAGCAAACGCTGCTGTTGACGGTTCATCATTATCCAGTGGTTTAGGTCTTATTGCTGCCGGACTTGCAATCGGTCTTTCATGTATCGGTTCCGGTTTTGCAGTTGCAAGTTCTGCCAGTGCCGCTCTTGGTGCTTTAAGTGAAGATTCCAGTATTTTTGGTAAAGCGCTTATTTTTGTAGCTCTTGCAGAAGGTATTGCTCTTTGGGGATTTATTGTTGCATTCCTGATTTTATCACGTATTGCATAACTCTTTTGCTATTGTCCGGCTACTTCGTTTTATAAATCGGTATCGCCGGACGTAAAACAACCCATACAGCTTTTCACTGTAGAATGGAGTGTATTATATGAAAATGTATTTAATCAGCGATAATGTGGATACACTTACCGGTATGCGTCTTGCAGGTGTGGAAGGTGAAGTTGTTCATGGTCGCAAAGAAACGAAGGAAGCAGTAGAAAAAGTTCTTGAGGATAAACATTTGGGAATACTGCTGCTTACTGAAAAGTTAAGTTTTGAGATACCTGAGCTTGTTGATGAGATTAAATTAAACAGAAAACTGCCGTTGCTGGTTGAAATTCCTGACAGACATGGCTCAGGTCGTCAGAAAAACTTTATTACAAACTATATTAATGAAGCAATCGGAATTAAGCTTTAAGAAAGGATGTCAGACTATGACTATAGAAGAAAAAATGGAACACTTCAGGAAACTTTCTCTTGATAGTGCAAATACAAAAAGTGCAGAATCTCTAAGTAGTTATAAGCAATCCTTAGATGAAGAATTAGAAGTTCATAAGGAATCTGCCACACAGCTTGCAGAAGAATCAAAACGGGCACGCTTAAATCAGATTCGAGCAAATTCTAAAAAGGAACTTGCCTCTGCACAGATGATGATAAAGAAAAATCTGACACAAAAGCAAGCGGCTATCAAAACACAGGTTTTTGACCTTGTAAGAGAAAAAATTTCGGAATACAGAAAAACACCGGAATATGTTTCATATCTGACCAATCAGATTCATGATTTAATGAATACGTATCATGATTTTAATATTACTATTTATATTGACCCTGCGGATGAATCCTTACTGGATGACTTAAAAAAAGCAACGGGCGGAAATATTCAGCTCTATGATAAAGAATTTTTGGGAGGAACAAGAACTATTATTCCTGAAAAAAATATTCTTGTTGATAATTCCTTTAAATCCCGCTTAGCTGATGAGCAGGAGAAATTTACAATCACACTTTAAGGTGGTGCAGATGCCAAATGTATCAACATTTTTCATAATGCACTGCTGACATGTCACCGAATGTATATGCGGAGGCAATACCGATGATCTAAGGAGGCAGCAAATTGGAAAAAACAGGTAAAATTTATGGAATTAACGGACCTGTCGTCTACATTAAAGGAAAAACTGACTTTAAAATGGGCGAAATGGTTTATGTTAGTTCCGAGAGGTTAGTTGGCGAAGTAATCGGACTGACTTCTGAGATGACAACAATCCAGGTATATGAAGAAACCAGCGGACTGAAACCGGGTGAACCGATCTATGGCACTGACAGTGCTATCTTTGTCACTCTGGCCCCTGGTATCCTTAATAATATATTTGATGGTATTGAAAGACCATTAACTGAAATTGAAAAACAATCCGGAGCATTTATTTCCAGAGGTGTTAATGTTAATTCTTTGGATATTAACAAAAAATGGAATGTACACATAACTGTTTCTGTCGGCGATTATATTTCCGGCGGAACAATTATCGCAGAAACCCAGGAAACAAGAGCCATTGTACATAAATCGATGGTTCCACCTTATATTTCCGGCACTGTCCTCGATGTAGCTCTTGATGGCGAATATACCATTAATGATACAATCGTAACGATAAAAAAAGCCGATGGTACCACAATGGACCTGACGCTGACACAGCGATGGCCGATTAGAGAACCACGTCCTACAAATAAAAGATATGGCGCGACACAGCCTCTTGTTACCGGTCAGAGAATTATGGATACCCTTTTCCCTCTGGCCAAAGGCGGTACTGCCGCAATTCCCGGCGGTTTTGGAACGGGCAAGACAATGAACCAACACCAGATTGCCAAGTGGGCAGACGCTGATATTATTGTTTACATTGGCTGTGGAGAACGTGGTAATGAAATGACACAGGTTCTTGAAGAATTCTCCGAGCTTGTGGATCCAAAATCCGGTAATCCGCTTATGGATAGAACAACACTGATCGCCAATACAAGTAACATGCCTGTTGCTGCCCGTGAGGCAAGTATTTACACAGGTATTACCCTTGCAGAATATTACAGAGATATGGGTTATCATGTTGCAATTAT